>CBDUYZ010000150.1:0-6306 GCA_965371575.1 uncultured bacterium | reverse complement strand
AGCGAATCTTGATTCGACTCGGAATCAAACAGGCGGGAAACCCGGCAGGCTTTACCGCCCCTGCATACTACGGATCCCTTAAGATCCCGTCAAGCGGTCAGGCAGAGCAGGGTTCGGCACTCAAGGCCGCCGCCACGACCATATCGAGATTGCCGCCCAGGTCGTCCCTCAACCCGGCCACGAAGTCGGCGTCCAGGTCGAGTTTTTTCAGGAGTCCGCCAACCAGTGGATGGGTATGGGCGTCGAGATCCTGTTCGATGATCAAGGCCAGCAGATTACCCACCGCCACCGAGCGAACCACTTCCTGCCCTTCGGCAGCCAGCTGTGGATCGTGGTGATACCTGATGGCGTCGTGGAGCGCGGGCGGGAATCCCCAGTTGTCGGCCAGCATGGCTCCCGCTTCGCAGTGGTCGAAACCGAGCAGACGCCGTTCGGCGCCCGAGACGTCGAACGCCGGTTCGGCGGTGACCAGGTTCTTCCGGTTCGCGATCAGATAGGCGTCGATCACCAACATCCCCACATCGTGGACCAATCCCGCGGTGAAGGCCTCGCACTTGTGCGCGGCGAAGCCCATTTTTTCCGCGGCGAAGGAAGAAGCGGACGCCGCCAGGACGGAATGGTCCCAGAACCGGCTGCGGCTCACTTTGTAACCGTCCAGGTCCCTGCGCATCACCGAGGACATGCCCGTGGCGAAGGCCATGGTCACCACTGCCCGGTTGCCCAGCATCACCAGTGCCTCCTGGACACTGCTGATTTTTCGACGTGAGCCGTAGAAGGCGGAATTGCTCAATTTCAAGACGTTGGCGGTCATGGCTGGGTCACGGTGGAGGATTTTTACCACGCTCTGCGCACTGGCGTCTTCCTCTTTGAAGATGTAAAGCAGATCAACTACGGTCGTCGGCAAGGCGGCGAGATCTCCGGTGTTGGCCACCAGATTGTTGAGCACACGATTGGTCACTTTTTTTCCCATGATTCTCTTTCACTCCATGGCCTTATCCGGTACGACCGGTAAATTTTTCGCCCCGGGACAGCGGTTTTGCAACAGTTCCGACGGACATCTATGGGCGTATTGCCCCCTAACCCCGCTCTGGGGCCACTCCGTTTGTCGATTCCCGGGAGATTCATCAAAAATCAAGCCCAATCGTGAGTTAGCCCGGATTATTTTGTCCTCCTGCAGCGGAGTGGCACGTCGCCTGCTTGGCTGGAGTTCATGAAATCCGGTCGAGGCATGGGAATCCTGATGACGGTCTTCAGCGGCGTAGCGGCGTTGATGTGCCTGCTCGTCGGACTGCAGCTCCTTTTTCTGGAATCACAGATCGGGCAGGCGGTCGATCCCGGTCTCACGGCTCCGGACCAGCAGTTCCGGCAGTGGAAGGCCATGGTCCATACGTCGGCCATCATGTCTCTCGGCGCCGGGGTCCTGATTTTCCTGTTCGGCCTCCGCCACCACGCCACAACCGGACAGGTGAGAAAGAACCGGCTGCGGGACACGGATCCCGCCATGTCCACCGGTGATATCGAATCCGTCTCCGTGAGGATCTTCGAGATCGATACCGAGGACCGCTCCGTCGAGATCACCCCTGGCGCGGATGACCGCCGGGGACACCAGCCCCAGCCGCGGCCCCCCGTTTCGACCCCGACAGGCGGTCAGTGCCCAGACCCGATGCCGGATCAGGAACCAGTGGACGACCAGACCGATTCCATCGTCCGCTCCATACGTGCAGCGGCCGTCCCGACCTCCGACCGGAGCGACTTTCCTCCCGCCACGGGCAATTTTTTGCCCTCATTCCTCGTCCGGCTTTTCCGGCATCGGCGTCGCCGCTGAACCACTTTCGCCCCCTATTCCCGAAAATGGGTGTATCATTGGCGCATTCTGCGCTACCATGGCGGGGTTCATGGGTACCCTTTTTCGGTGAAAGGTGCGGCATGTTTGATATCTGGCAGGATGAAGCAGGAGTCATCCACCTGAAGGGTATGTTCGTCGCCGGCAAATCCCAGAAGGCCGAGGAACTCCTGAACGGAATTGCCGGAAGCACTATCCTGGACTTCAAGGACCTCAGGTATATTTCCAGTTCAGGGCTGGGCATCCTCATCAAGGTCCAGCGGCGCCTCGACGCCAGCGGGGACAAGATCAAGATCATCAATTCCAGCGACCATATTCGTGAACTGTTCGCCGTGACGCGATTCGATTTGATCTTTGACATCGAATAGCGCCGGAAGTAAGATGCCAACGGGGTCAAATCAATTGTATTTCTCATGATTAGGTTGTAAGTCAAAGGACTGACTCGACTCGCCTACTCATGCAACCATCAGCAGGTCCCGCAACCGAGACGTTCGAATCCCACCGGATGACGACGACGGACCGTCCCTCCCGGATTTCTTTCGCCCAGACCACGCCGATTGACCGTGTCTACCTGCTTTCGCACTTCGGCGTGAAAGAAAGTCGCCAACCTTTTATTGGGGCGCGTGTATTTATGGCAAACACGGATGCACATCTCGCCATCCAGTTCCAGAACGGGGACCGAAAGGCCTTTACGATGCTCGTGGCCCGCTACGAAAAACCGATATTCAACACTGCGTACCGGATGGTCAAAAACTTCGACGACGCCGCGGACATCACGCAGAACGCCTTCGTCAAGGCCTTCGAGAAGATCGACACCTTCGATCCGTCCTACAAATTCTTCAACTGGATCTACAAGATCACCGTCAACGAAACACTCAATCTCATCAATCGCCGCAAAAGACGCCGGGATTTCGAATACGATCCACCCGCGCACCTTCCCTCGCCCGAGGACGACCTCGAGTTGAACGAGATGGGCCGCTACCTGCAGAAGGCGTTGGATGTCATGAACTACGACCAGAGAATCGTGATCGTGCTCAAACATCTCCTCCTGCTGCCCTACTGTGAGATCGCCGACATCCTCGGCATACCTGAGAAAACGGTGAAATCCAGGTTGTTCAGCGCCCGGCAAGTCCTCCGTAAGGAATTGATCAAACAGGGATACATCGGATGATCAGCCAAAAATACATCGATCTGATGAACCAGGAACTCGACGGGGCCAACTCCTCCGAGCAGTCGCGGGAACTCGCGGATTACCTGGACGGCCATGAAGAAGCCCGGACCTACTATCGGGAACTGGCTCTGGCCCTGGACGTGTTCGAAGAGGTCGCCATGCTGAGCCCTCCGCCGGAACTTGGTGAGAACATCATGGCCCGGATTGCC
The DNA here is from genome assembly GCA_965371575.1 of uncultured bacterium. Classification (GTDB taxonomy): domain Bacteria; phylum Krumholzibacteriota; class Krumholzibacteriia; order LZORAL124-64-63; family LZORAL124-64-63; genus JAGLCY01. Next base: position 3,083 of record CBDUYZ010000150.1, on the reverse strand, counting down.
GACCGGACAGGCAACCACCAGGCGGCGCATCCTTCAGCCGGCGGGGTGGGCCTGTCGGCCGCCTGCCGTAATCTGTTCCGACTCCGGCTGCGGCCCGCGTACGCCTTCACCTTCAGCGGGGGTCTCCTGCTCGGTCTGCTCCTTTTCGCGGGAGCCGACCGGCTCACCTCCGGCCATGGTCCGGAGCTGTCCGGATACGTGAGCGGGACCGCAAACCACCGGTCCTGGGACCTGGAAAGAGGTCCTGAAGCTACTTTGGCCTATCCCGGCCTCCGCGGACGATACACTACCCGGCGCGATGGCCCGGACCTCAGGATCCATCTGGAGTTGAGTTCGACCCAGCCGGTGGTCATCAAGTTCCGCCACGGGCCGTACACCGCCCTGCAGCACTACCGTTCCGACCATCCAGCACCATCAACCCTGACGGTTTCTAACTCCTTGGTCGAACTGAACCACGAGCACGGCGGGAGTTACGACCTCGTATTCCGCCAGAGCATGGATAACCAGACGCCGATCACGATGTCGATTTTCTCGGAAGGGAGGCTGATCCACACAGAAACACTGGACAAAAAGGAGAAATGAAGAAGATCAACTTTTTGACCAACTAAATTTTTCCTGACTTGTATATCGTGTTGAGCCGTGAAACGGAAACCGGAAAATGGGAGGTAATCTGATGAAGGGGAATCGCAATTTGCTGGGGGTCCTCGGAATTATCGCCGCAGCCGTGATCATCTATTTCGGCTTTTTCAGCCCGCAGCCCGCGGATGATGATCTCAAGGCGACCATAGGCACCGTCACCAAGCACCAGACCGAACAGATCACCGGCGAGGACGTGGTGCTCGCAGGTGAGGAAACCACCGACTGGTCCGACGACCCCGTCGTGGTCGAGGCCATGGCGTCGATCATGGAGAGGGCGACCATAGCCCAGCGGTCCTACGCCTACCTTGCCGTCGGCAGGCAGGCACAGGACAAAATGTTGTTGGCTGCCGGCCCGGAAGCCAAATCCGCCGTCCTGGGCAAGGTTGCCCACGCCGATCAGTCGGACGCTTTCAAACTGCTCGGCAAGGCCGACCAGAAGGCCATGTACGGCAGGATGGGCGTCAAGGAAGGCGATTTCAGGGCCATGAGCGGGGAAAAGAAAGCTGCGGCCCTCGGCACCCTGGATGCGCAGGACAGGTCCGCCATCATGGATCGGGTTTCCGTGGAAACTCGCCTGGCGGCCGTTGCCAAGGCCGATCCCAAGACCCATTCCGCAATACTGGAGCGCGCCAACAGACTTGAGCTGGCTCGGACCTACGGTGCCACTCCCGAACACTATCGCGTGGGAATGATCAATTCCATGTCGCCGAACGAACGTCAGGCCATGATGAGCAAGGTATACATCGACTCCGGCAGGAAAATGTTGAAGCAGGCCACTCCGGTGGAGATGGAAAACCTGAGGAACAATTTGTCCGAAAAGAACGCCGCCGACCTGTACTGCGCTTCCTCGGTCCACGACCAGTTGGTCTGGGCAGGCCGTGCGGTGCAGACATCACCGTCCAGTTTCAAGATGCTCGGCAGGGCCCAGCAACATGGGGCCTTGGGCCGTCTATTCCTGCACGCGACACCTGAACAGAAGTTGGCCTTCTTCCGAGCCCAGCCCAAGAAAGTCCAGGATGATCTGTACGGCCAGATGTCGATCAAACGGGGAACCTGGAGCGGCATGGACCGGAACGCCAGAGCCAAGGCCCTGTCCGGCCTGTCCCTGGAGCGCCAGGGTGCCATGCTGGCGCGGGCAAAAGACAAGGGCGCGGTCATTGACCTGGCCCGGCATGCGGATCCCGCCATCCAGAAGGAATTCGTCGGCGGACTCTCGCGGGCCCAAATGTCACAGGCTTTCAAACTGGGCGCCAGCGGCCCCGAAGTTCACCTGGCCCTGGGCCGGCACGCGGAAATCCGGAACGCCGTGTTCACGCAGACACCGGTTGACGTGCAGGTCCGGATCATGGGGAGAATGGTCCGGTCCAACAGTCCGGTCCGATAGTCGAGGACTCTTCTCCCGTCTGTGAGTCGGTGGATTTCGGGGGTAAGGCGAGATCGGGATCCAACAAGTCAGTGGGGGGGAAGTGCCGAGAGGTGCCGTGGCAAAGCCGCGGCACCCTTGCAATTTGTCTCCGGCAGTCCTCCTGGCCTGCCGGACCGCGCACACCAGGGGGGCAGGTATGAGAATCAGTATCCAGGTACGGATCCAAATCCTCTTGGCAGGGACGTTGATCGCGTCCCTGCTGTTTTTTTGCGGACCGGCAGCGGGGGCCGACGACGACGACTCGGGTTTCAAACTCAGGCAGGTGCGAACCGATTACATGCGGCTCATCTACCTGACCAAGGACCACTATTACATCATCCCTCATGTGGTCCGCTGTTTCGAAAATTCCATGGCCTTCCACCGGGGGATGTTCAACTACACCCCGGACGAATACGTGACGCTGATCTTCCAGGACATGGACGATTTCGGCTACGCCGGCACCACCTCCATCCCCTACAACTATCTGACCCTGGGCATCGAACCCTTCGAACACGTCTACGAGACCAGTCCCACCAACGAGCGCATCCACTGGGTGATGAGCCACGAACTGCTTCATGTTGTGGCCACCGACCAGGCCACCGGTTCGGATGCCTTTTTTCGTAATATCTTTTTCGGCAAGGTGGCCCCCACCTCCGAGGATCCACCTTCCATCCTCTACAGTTACCTGACCAATCCCCGGCGTTACGCCCCACGCTGGTACCACGAAGGCCTGGCGGTGTTCATGGAAACCTGGATGGCCGGCGGAATCGGACGGGCCCAGAACGGGTACGACGAGATGGTATTCCGTTCCATGGTCCGGGACGACTCGTATTTCTACGATATCGTCGGCATCGAGTCCGAAGGCACCGCGGCGGATTTCCAGATGGGCCAGCTTTCCTATCTCTACGGCACCCGGTTCGTCAGCTACCTGGCCTTTCTCTACGGCCCGGAAAAGATCATCGAGTGGACCGGACGCGGCGAAGGAACCAAGCGGTCCTTTTCCCGGCAGTTCAGGAACGTTTTCGACATGGACATGGGC
>CBDUYZ010000149.1:0-6354 GCA_965371575.1 uncultured bacterium | reverse complement strand
CCGATATCCGGCCAGTGCCCAACGGCGACGTGGACATGATCCTCAAGGTCAAGGAAAAACAGACCGGCCAGTTCATGTTCGGCATGGCCTACAGCGCCGAGACCTCCGCCAGCGGGTTCATCCAGGTGGCTGAGACTAACTTCCAGGGCAAGGGCCAGAACCTGGGTCTGACCTGGCAGTTCGGCAGCCGCCAGCGCTACGTGGACATCAGCTTTACCGAGCCCTGGTTCTTGGGCACGCCCACGTTGGTCGGGGCTGACATTTTCGACCGTTACCAGTACAGCTTCGATGATTTCTACGAGAGCCGGATCCGGGGTTTCAGCGTACGCCTGGGCCGCCGTATTCCAGGGACCCGCTACAGTCGGGTGGGTCTGCGCTACGAACTGTCCCAGACCCGGCTGAGTAATTTCAGTCCCAGCTACAGCCGATTCCTGGACGACCTGGAAGAATCCCTCGGGTCCAGTGACCTGCCCTGGCAGCGGCTGGACGAACCGGGCCTCTGGCCCCAACTCAAGAGCAGCATCCGGGCGACCTTCAACCGGAATTCGACCGACAATCCGTTCTTCCCCACGGCCGGATCTAAATTCATGTACAGCTTAGAGTTGGCAGGGGGTCCGATGGGCGGGGAGATAGAGTTCCAGGAACATATGCTGTCTCACTCCTACTATCAGCGGCTTCCGGGGGGATTTGCCCTTCACCTGCGAGGGTTCTTCGGTTTGCTCCACGGGTTGGAATCCGCGGACAACGTGCCGGATTGGGAGCGTTACCGGCTGGGCGGCAACCGTCGTTACCCCCTGCGCGGTTACAAGGACCTGGAAGTAGTGCCGCGGGGCAATCCAAGCTTCATCGGCGGCCGGTACTTCAGCATCTTCAACACGGAGATACTGTATCCCTTGACCAAGGCCATCCAACTTCTCACCTTTCTGGACATGGGCGATGTCTGGAACAGCTTCAGCGAAGCCGATCTGTCCCATCTGAGGAAGGGCGCCGGTTTCGGGATCAGGGTCGAGGTTCCCATGATGGGGACCATCGGCTTCGACTACGCCTACGGATTCGACAGGCTGGGGGGCCCGCGCTGGGAACCTCACTTCTCCATCGGCAGCTTTTTCTAAGCGGGGCTCGCTCCCCGGGAAAGCAAGCGGCCCCAACCTGACTTCCATTTGAGTCGGAGGACTAAAATGAAAACTATGAACCCAACACCCCTATATGTGGGTTTTCTTGTGGTGATGGCGGTTTGTGTATCGGCCACTGTCGGTCCGGCCGGAGCAGCGGACAATGTTCCCCTGGCCGTCGTGGATTCCCAGCGGATCGCCGAGGAATACGAAGCTGCCCGCGACGCCCAGGAGCAGTACCAGAAGTACCTCCGTGAGCTGGAGCTCGAAGTCGCCGAGAGGGAAAGGGGTCTGCAGGCCTTGGCCGAGGAGATCGAGAGCCAGAAAATGCTGTTGGGCGAAGACGCCTTGGCCATCAAGATGCAGGCTTTCGAAAAGAAAAAGGCCGAATACTTCGAGTTCCGCGAGGGCATTGACCAGCGGGCGGAGGCGGAATACAAGGCTCAGATCAGCCCGATCCTCAACCAGATCAAGACCATCGTGGAGAGGATCGGCAAGGAGAAGAACTTCGGAATTATCATCGATTCCGCCGCTCTGGCCGTTCTTTACATCGATTCGGACTACGATTTGACCAATGACGTGCTCGCCGCCCTCGCCCGGGGCGATGATTGAAATTCCTGTTTTTTATTGACAGGAAATAAGCATTTAGCGAAATTTGCTGTAGCAACGCAAGAAACAGCACTTAGCCCCTCGCCCAGTCGGGCGGGGGGCGGTTGCATAACACGGAACAGGGCATGAAAGCACTCCGATTGAGCGAAGTGGCGGATCTGGTGGGCGGGGAGTTGATCGGATCGGAAGATCCGCTCATCACCGGGGCCGCCGGTATCCACCACGCGGGTTCCGGCGACTTGACCTTTCTGGCCCGCAAGAAGTTTGGCGGCGCCTTGGCGGCCTCGGATGCCGCGGCGGTCCTCGTCGTAAAGGACCAGGACGCGGATCGTCCAGCGATAAGGGTGAGCGATCCGTATGCTGCTTTCGCCTTATTTCTGCAATGTTTACTGCCGGATCGGGACCGCGTATTTCCGCCGGGGATCCATACAACGGCTGTCATCGATCCTTCGTCGGAAGTGTCTGCAGCGGTGGCCATCGGCCCTTATTGCGTGATCGGGCCGGGCACCATCGTCGGGAGCGGCAGCCGCCTGGGTGCTCATGTGATCCTGGGCAGCGACGTTACCGTCGGCCGGGACTGTCTGATCTATTCCGGGGCTACGGTGCGGGAGGGATGTCTGCTGGGAGACCGGGTGACTCTGCACAACGGGGTGGTCATCGGCACTGACGGTTTCGGTTATCTGCCAGACCGTGACGGGGTCTGCAAGATCCCGCAGGTAGGCCTGGTCGAGGTCCAGGATGACGTGGAAATCGGGGCCGGAACCTGCGTTGACCGGGCTACCACAGGTCGCACCGTGATTGGGGCGAAATCTAAGATCGACAACCTGGTGCAGATCGGACACAATGTCCATATTGGCAAGATGTGCTCCCTGAGCGCACAGACCGGGATTGCCGGCAGTAGCACCCTGGACGAAGGGGTGATCACCGGTGGCCAGGTGGGCATTGGCGACCATCTGAAGATCGGCGCCGGGGTGAAGATCGGAGGCCAGTCGGGGATCACCAAGGATACTCCGGCCGGTAGAACCATGTTCGGATATCCAGCCCTCGAGTCGGCGGAGTCCTTCCGGATATTCGCGGCCCTGCGTAAGTTGCCGGAACTGCTGCGGAGGGTAAGGAGTCTTGAGAAGGGTTCCGGGGAGCCGGCCGAGAAAACCGGCAAGGGTCAGGAGTAAATCAGGTGCTCTGGTTCCAGAAAACACTGAAAAAGGAAGTTTCCACCGAAGGATTCGGTCTTCACTCCGGTGAATTCGCCCGGATGACCTTCGTGCCGGCACCGCCCAACACAGGGCTGGTCTTCGTCGTGCCCAACCCCGACGAGAATGTGCAGGACGAGGTGCGGATTCCCGCCCTGGTGGAGAACGTCATTGACGACGAAGATCTCGTGCGTGCCACCACGCTGGCCAAGGATGGAGTGACCATCCATACCGTGGAGCATGTACTGTCCGGGCTGGCGGGGATGGGGATCACCAATTGCCTGATCCGATTGGAGGGTGGGGAACCTCCGGTGCCCGAATGCGCCAGCGCCCTGTCCTACGTGATGATGATCGAAGAGGCGGGTATCGAAGCCCAGGGTCTGCCGGCGGTTTACTACAAGATCAATAGACCCATGTCGTGGCGGCGGGGGGACGTGGAATTGACCGCCGTCCCGGCCGAGCATTTCACGATCTCCTTTTCCATCGATTACGAGGACCCCAAGATCGGGGTCCAGCACGCGACCTTCGAGATCCACCCTTCCATCTACCGGGAAGAAATCGCTCCCGCCCGAACCTTCGCCATGATGAAGGATGTCGCCACACTCCAGGAGATGGGGTTGGTCAAAGGCGGGTCTCTTGCCAACGCCCTGGTGTTCGAGGACGGCGAACTCGCCGGCGACCAGAAAATGCGGTTCGTCGACGAATGCGTTCGCCACAAGATCCTGGATCTGCTGGGTGACCTGACCCTGCTGGGCATGCCGATCAAAGGTCACATCACTGCAAAGCTTTCCGGCCACGCCGGCAACGTGGAGTTTACGAGGATGCTGGCCCGCTCCGAACGACGGATGCCGCGCATCTACCCGCCGCGGGATCCCGAATTTTGGGACATCGGCTCCATCATGGAGATCATGCCCCACCGCTATCCATTCCTGCTGATCGATCGGATTATCGATCTCGAACCAGGCAAAAGAGTGTGCGGCATCAAGAATGTTACCATCAACGAGCCGTTCTTCCAGGGCCATTTCCCGGGGCATCCGATCATGCCGGCGGTGCTGATCATCGAGGCCATGGCGCAGACCGGCGGGGTGCTCCTGATGAGCGCATTTGAGGACCCCAAGGGCAAAATCGTGTATTTCAGCGGAATCGATAACGCCCGGTTCCGGCTGCCGGTGACCCCCGGCGACCAGCTCAGGTTCGAATTGGAAATGCTGAAGTTACGTGGACCGCTTTGTAAAATGCATGGAACCGCTTGGGTCGGAGAGCGTAAAGTCGCCGAAGCGGATCTCATGTCGACCGTGGTGGAGAGCTGATCCGCCACTTGTAGGGAGGAATATCTTGGACCCGATGAAGATCAACAAGGTTGTCGGTCCCAGACCTGTCAGCGAGCCGGAGATCCATCCAACTGCGGTGGTGCATCCAGGGGCTCGACTCGGGCACAACGTGAAGGTTGGTCCCCATTCGGTGATCGGCCCCCATGTGGTGATCGGACCGGACTGCGTGGTTGGAACATCCGTTCTTATCGAAGGCCGGACGACCATCGGCAGGAGCAACCGGTTCTTCCACGGCGCAGCCATTGGTTGCGAGCCCCAGGACAAGAAATTCGGCGGCGAAACGACTTTTCTCGAGATTGGGGACAGCAACGACTTTCGGGAATACTGCACGGTGCATTTGGCAACCAGTGAAGGGGACCAGACCCGCATCGGTGACGACAATCTACTGATGGCCTACGTGCACATTGCCCATAACTGCCACATCCATGATCACTGCGTCATTGCCAACGCGGTCAACCTGGCAGGTTACGTGGAGGTGGAGAGTCACGCCACCATCGGCGGGCTGACTCCCGTGCACCAATTCGTGCGGATCGGAGCCTTCGCTTTCATCGGCGGCGGCAGCCGCCTGCCTCAGGATGTGCCACCGTTCATCAAGGTGGCCGGCAACCCCGTGGAGGTCGCCGGGATCAACAGCATAGGGTTGAAACGCAGCGGCTTCACGGACGAAGACCTGAGGATCCTCAAGAAGGCCTACCGGTTGTTGTATCGTTCGGGCCTGAACGTGACCCAGGCCGTCGACAGAATTGCTGCGGACTGCAAACTGACCCGGCACACCGAATCCCTGATGGCCTTCATCCGCCGATCGGACCGGGGGATCGTGCGTTGATGTCCCCTGGCCGGTCCGGGAAGGTTGTTTGACGGTGGTGCCGAGGTCAGCCGGGCATATTTTCATTTCCTGCGGTGAAGCCAGCGGGGATCGATACGGAGCGGCCTTGGTGGCCGCTCTGCGATCTATTGAGCCCGACCTGCGTATTTCCGCCCTCGGCGGCCCGGGGATGGAAAAGGCCGGCGCGGAAATTGTCGCTGCTTCCGCCGACATGGCGGTGATGGGCTTTTCCGAAGTTGTGGGCACCCTGCCGACCCTGCTGAGGGTCAGACGCCGGATCTGGCAGCATCTCAGCGACCAGGAAGTTGACCTGGTTGTCCCTATCGATTTTCCGGGTTTCAACGGGAAACTTGCCTCCAGGGCCAAGCGGGCGGGTATTCCTGTTTTCTGGCTCATCGCTCCCCAGGTCTGGGCTTGGGGAGCCTGGCGTATCCCGGGGTTTCGGCGAAAAATTGACAGACTAGGGACCATCCTGCCCTTCGAAACGGACTATTTCACCGAGCGGGGTTTCGAAGTGTTTCCCATGGGGCACCCCCTGATGGAGGACTATGGTCTGGATTTCGCCTTCGAGGAGAATTTGAGTAAACGCGAGAGTCGCCTGGGACGCCGGGATGCGCTCCTGACCATCGCCATCCTGCCCGGAAGCCGCCGGCAGGAATTGAAACATCTCCTGCCCGTCCTCAAGGTGACCAGCCAGGCCATCCTCGGTCACATGGTGGACCGGAACGTCCGTTTCGTGGTCAGCGTGGCTCCCGGGATGGATCCGGTAGTCATCAATACGGTGTTTAATTCTGGCGTGGAAATCACCGACCGGGCGCTTCCCGGTCTGCTTGCTGAGGCAGATCTGGCCCTGGTGTGCAGCGGTACCGCCAGCCTTGAAGTGGCCCTGGCCGGAGTGCCTCACGAACTCGTCTACCGGACCGGGGCTCTCAACTCTTTCCTGGGCCGCCGGCTGGTGCGTACACCCCACATCGGATTGAGCAACATCATTCTGGGCCGGCAGATGGTCCGGGAGCACCTCCAGGGTCAGGCTTCGCCGCTGCCGCTGGCCCGCAGCCTGTTGCGCTGGATGGTCAGACCCGCCGAAAGACAGGAATTTTATGGCCATGTCCGCCGGATCCGCCAGATGTGCGGGCAGCAGGGTGTCTGGAACCGCACCGCCGCGGCCATCCTGGACATGATGCCGCCGACTGAACACCGGGAGCCGGGGACAACCTCTGGAAGCCGCGCCTGAGATGTTCCTTCAGCGATGCAAACTCGTTCTCGCCCCCGGCATCTGGCGC
>CBDUYZ010000148.1:0-6421 GCA_965371575.1 uncultured bacterium | reverse complement strand
GAGGGCTGATGTTTTCGTCGTAGAACTCGTCGTTACGGAACGAGAATTGGTAGCCCGAGTTGATTAGCGCCAGGGTGTCACCCTGCGCATCGACCACATCGTGCCAGTCGATTATCTTACTGGTGAGCATGGTATCGGCTACCACACCGGGCCCGATGTTGTGATTGAGCTTGAAGAGCGAATCAAGAACCACGGCCTTCAGGCCGACGCAATCCGATTTCCGGTCGAATTTGACGGCGACTGACCGGCCATAGATCGACTTGGAGGGGGTAGAGGTCCAGTCGAGGGCCGCGATTCCAGCCGTTAAGTAGGGATACATCCGGGGGCCGCGTTGCACCTCGGTACCGTTCGGCAGCTCGTCGTATCCGAAACCGACTACGTACTGATCCCCACCCAACAAGAAGTAGGTTTGTTTGGAGTCAAAGAGCATGGGCACCATGTATCGGGAACTATACTCGATGAAGGATTCCATGCTGCTGCCGCCGACCAGAAAGAAATTCCCGCCTTTTTCCTGGTAGGGGTTCAGCCAGACGAACTGGTCGACACCGAGCTTGGGCCGGAATTGAGCAAACATGAACTGATTCAAGTCATTGAACAAGGCGAAGCAGAGCACTGCCCTGTACCCGACCACATCGGCGTATGTCACCAGGTCGCGGTGATCCTTGAAGTCCTGTCCCCAGTCCATGCGGGCCACGCCGCCGGAACCTTCGGCCAGGAAGTGCCAGTAGGCATTGCGGTATAGCTCCGAGTTCCGGGGAAATCCGCCCTGGTCGATCCAGTTGTTGGTCTGACCGTCCGGATCGTACAACTGATCGATGACCAGAAGGTCCCGCTGATTCTCGTAGGTTATGAAGGGTATGACCTGCAGCCGCCAGATAATGAGCCTGACCTGATCGGAGTCGTCCACGACGCGCAGGTAGAAAGTATGGAGCCCATCCTTGAAAGCTGTTTCGACGGCGAAGAGGTTCTGTTTGGAAAGCCCCGGCGGGACGACCCAGCCCGGATCGGAGCTGTCCTCCGGATCGGTCAGGTCCCACCCGTGCCTGTAGGATACTATTTTCCCGTTGTAATCACTTGCGTCGCCAGACCAGCTGAAGTTCAAGGGCTGGCTACCGGCAATTTCATTGAATATCTCCGATGAGGTGGGCGCGCCCAGAAACGGTTCGGCTATGGCCACTGCGGGCCGAAAACCTCCATCCTTGATCCTGAGGTTGGCCACCTGGAGTTGGTATTCCATGCCGACACTGACGGCGCCGGCCGTATCCCGGACCTGAACGGCGAACAGGAAGTACTCCCTGTCCGGCTGATTCGGGAACTTAACCATCCGATCCTCTTCCAAGGCTGCATAACCACGCCATTGGGACCAGTCGGGATCGTTTATGTCCAGGACTTCCTCATAATGTGCGTAATACTCGAATGGCAACCGGATGTACAGGGGATCCCCGAGGTCAGTGGTGCCGTACTGCGCCGACTTCCACAGAAAACGGACCTGGGTAGGAACCCTGAGTTCGAAATCCAAATCCTCCCCCGACCACCCGATGTTGACCGAGGACGGTACGGCCTGGGCCTCATCCTCGTCCAGTCTGGCATATTTGACTCTGCAGGTCGGCACAATGGTGGTCGATGTGAAGGAGATGTAGGCCGGCGTGGGATCAACCGCCCCTTTGTCGTCAACCGCACGGATAAAAAAGGAATGGGTCCGGAAACTGCGTGGCTCCGAGTGCAGGTCACGCGCGAAACTATCCTGATCGGCCAGGACCATTAAGATCGTATCGTTGCCCGCGGTGAACCGCCAGGGATGCAGGACAGCACCGGTCAACGGGTCGATCGTCAGGGTATCCCGCGGGCTGATCCCGTCTGTTCCGTTGTTGCTGATCTTCCATTCATAACCCACTACGAGGCCGTCGGGGTCGGAACCGGTCCAGTTCAGATCCACGGCGAAGCTCGCCTCCAACAGGCTCGGCGGCTGCCCGGTGATGCGGGTGTCGGGCCGACTGTTGGGCACTCTGACCCCGCTCAGGTCGGTGTTAGTGGAACAACCCGCGGCTAGGGCGAAAAGGGCGATTGCCACAAAAGCATAAAAACGCCTGATCATTGAGATACTCCTAGGTCCACTGGCCACCATTAGAACCTTGCCGGTGCATGACATTCGAAATCTGTGCCATTGGCATCGACGATGATCCGGAAATACTGCGTGACCGGATCTCTATCCAGGCTGAACATGGCTCCGGGTGAGATATCCAGATCAAGCTGGATTTCCGCCATCCCCTCGACATTGGTCTTGAGATCGCAATCACGCCAGGAAAAACCTTCCGGAAGTTCTGCTATGGGGGGCCGGACAAAGCGGAAGAAGTTGTACCGGGCGGGCCGCTCCGGCACAAAGCCGCACCGGGTCTGGTCCAGCGCGATCGCTTGCACTTGCCCCTGGCCGAACTGTTTCGTGGTGTCGTTAAACACCCTCTCGAGCAATTCCTCATCATCGCCGATCCCCACGGTAATCTTCAGGTAGAAATTCCGGTATATAAACTCGCCCGAGGTCATCAGGACAGCCGGGACCGCCACATCGACGGAAATCTTCCACAGGCCCGTCGTGGGATCCACTGCCAGGCCCGAGGAACCAGGCCGCTGGCCCCAAGTAATCGACTTGAGGTCGTCGTTTCCGCCGCCGTCCCGGATCTGGTTGAAGGGATCGCATTCATAGTCGACCTGGTAGCTCCAAGCCAAAATGCGCCGGTCCTTGCTCTCCCAACGCTCGCGGACGTCATCGCGGCCGTGCAGCAGAATTTCCATTCGGTAGAGATTGGCACTGATTTCATAAAACTGCGTCCCACCGGTTCCCGATTCTAGCGCCACCTCGGTGTAACCAGACGCCTTGTCCACCAGTATGTAGGCTTGCTGGATGAACTGGAGATCATGCTCGCCGAGGCCGTCGATTGTGGCCCGCATAATCGTCGTATCCCCGAAACAGGGATGGTCGGCGATGTTGGCGATGTCCTCCACGCACCGCAGGGTTTCGGGGAAAGCCGAGGTAAGCCAGGATTTCGGCAATACCTCGATGCACTGAATGCAGGGCGGATACCCCACGTCGAAGCTCAACTGGGCGGGAGAGCCGTCCCGGCGGCGGTGCTCATCGGTGGCTTGCATGTTTATGGTGAAGGTGGTGCGAGGCCCGGTCAAGAATCCCAGGGTGTCAGCGTACCAGCAGGTGTCGCAGGTGGCGTCCCAGGGCGGGTTGGTGTTCAGGACGCTCGACTCCGAACTGATTTTGAACTGGCCGCCGGTGTAGTCGTGCCGCACTCCTTGGAGGAAACCGGAGATCCCGATCTTGTAATCGAAGTTGAGTTTTTTGTCTTTGGGGTTGTCCCTGGCCAAGGCCTTGACCACCACGTAGGTGCGATCGGGGATCCGGTCACCCGCAGCGAAGGGGTGATGCGCCTGGGCCGGATCGTTCAGGAGAATGTAGTAGGGATAGAACTCGGGATCCTCGGGGTGGGCCCAGTCCTGCTCCTTGTTCAGCACGATGGTCTCGGGATCGAAATTGACCACGAAGGAGAACGGCCGCATGAAATTGGCGACTTCCACACCGGCGACATCGATGGAATTGACCTCGATGTTCACCACCCCGCTGGGCAGGATCTTTTCGAAGGGTCCGCCGTCCAGGGTCGCGTTCATGAAGAAGAGTTCCTGAATTGCAGGCAACATGTTCCCCAGCGAGTCGTGAGCCACGAAAACGGAGTAGCTGTCCTGGGTGACCTCGTTGAATTTCCGCGGCCACCAGCATTCCGTCAGGGATGGTACGCAATTGCCGCCGAGGTCGCCCAGCAGCCGATACTTGAAGCCGAGCAACCCGTCCCCCATCGGCACGGGCTGGCCTGTTTCCAGATAAGGCCGGTAATCAGGCACCGTATCCACCAGAGCCAGCGTCTCGGCGGTGTAGCCGCGGATATTGGGAGACTCGCCCTCCCAACGGACGCGGTAGGGCACGGCGAAACCGACGGTGTCGGCCTGACCCGAGGGCACGGCTATCATCGAGTCGTCAACCACCTGGAAAAAGTTGAGGACGGGGTTGCCGAGCGTGTTGCTGAAAAAGTGCAATCGGGCCGGGGTCCGGTCGAAATCCCCGAAATCGTCCACGGCCACCATGTGCAGGGTCATGTCATAGGAGGGCTTTACCCCCAGGTCGATCCTGAAATTGAAAATGGAATCGGTCTTGGTGGTCCAGTGCCCGATTTCCAGTGTCAAGGCGTCGAGAGCCGGGTTGAAACGCTGATCTTCCTCATCATCAGTCGTATCATCGTTCTGTACAGTCGTGTCAGTCAGGGCCCAGACGAACCGCTCCACCCTGCCGTCAACATCGGAGCCGTACCAGAAGACGTGGAAGCGATAGTACCCTCCGCCGTCCTCCAGGGGAGCGCCGACGATGAAGGTTTCTGGAGCCCTGTTGACGATCACGGCTTCCGGCTGAAAAGCACGGCACCCGGTCAGGACCAGCAAGGCCATCGCTGCCGAAAAGAGCAGCCCGGTAACGGTTTCTCGCCTGTTTCTCATGCTAAACTGCGCCCCCTCGGAAGCAATATTCGAGACTTCTGGTGTGTTGCGCCGCTCTGGTGGGACTGGCAGCGCCAACCCTGCCGGCCAACGGGTCCAGGCCTGGGGAGGATTTGATTTTTTCAGCTTCTGAAATATAGGGATTCGGTCCTGCCGGTGTCAACCTCAAGGTTGGCAGAAATCCCCTGTCAGTACTGTATTTCACCAGATCCGGGGGTGACGGAACAGACTGAAAAATCGGGCTTTGGGTGTCGCGCCACCGCAACCAAGATATGGCTGCCTCGTATCGGACCATACCGGTCACCTTTGCTGTGCGGCTAACGGTTCCCCTGTCCCGGCACACAACAAAACGGGAGCGGCCCCGCAGGGCCGCTCCCAAACAGCAGCTGCTGAAGAGATCCCGCAGGATCCTACTTCACCAGAGCCATCTTCTGGACTTTAACATCGCCGCCGGTACGTGCTTCGTAGAAATACACGCCGGACGAGACGCTGGAGCCCTGGTTGTTGGTGCCGTCCCACAGGATGGAGCCGGAATCGGTGGATTCCATCTGGCCATCGATGAGGGTCCTAACCAACTGACCGCGCACGTTGTAAACCTTCAAGCTCATGTGTCCACTCTTGGGCACCGTATACTTGATCGTCGTGCTCGGGTTGAAGGGGTTCGGATAGTTGCTGGTTTGGAACTTGATTCCAGGACCGGGCACCGCAGATGCGTTGGGGGGGTCACTGGCAACTCCGAAGTAAGCCAGGATCTCCTCCAGTACCCTGACACGGACAGGCACCACGTCAGCGGGAGCGCTCTGATCCGTGTTGATGTACATCAGATCATAGGGCAGCGAGATGGTCCTACTGGTCGCGGCCGCACCAACACCGGTCTTCAGTGTTGCAGCCGAGTAGGGGTATCCCGCGCCAAGCGGATCTACGAATTCCGCGATACGCACGGCGCCGTCTATGAGTGTGCAAGCATCAAAGTTGTTGATTCCCGGGCAACCGCCGAAGGCGATCCAGCCAGCAGTAGTGTGGAACACATCGTTGCCCGTAATGGGTACGACCTTCGGCGCAGTCTGGTTGCCGATGAGCTGATCAACCCTTTTATTCACAACGACAAGACCCATGTACTCTTCAAGGAAGAGCATGTTCTCCGCATCGAGGCTGGTCAAATCAGTACCGATCCCGTCGCCGGTAAAGAGCATGTCCTTGTCGCCCTCGTCGAGCCAGGCCGTCAGGACAGCGAGGTCGTTGCCGGCGTCCATTGCCCAGTCGCCGTTCGAGATGGTGTACGCAGACAGGGGGCCGGAGCAGTAGAGCATATCGCTGTAGTCCTCCAGCACGATGCTGGTGGCACGACCACCGATACCGTTACCGACACCGGAACTTGGACCAGTGACGAAGTACACGTCATAGTCCACTCCCCGCACCAGACCCAAGTTATTAAAAGCGAAATACCATTCATTCTCTCCGCCACGACTACCGTTGTCGTTGATCCACAGGATCCCCGGCTGCGTGAAGCCTCCGGCTCCATCCTCGACAATGCTCGGCAGAGCACGGACGACGAAGGTGGGATTGTAGCCCATGGGGGTGTCGAAGCCGGTACTGTAACCGGTGGTGTCAGCGGGCATAATCGCTTCCTGCACATCCTGATTAAGGACGGAGTCGCTGCCCTTGAAGTAGTAGTGCAGGACATCGCCGGGGAACAGGAAGCCTGTGTCCGGCAAGTCAAAGGAATACTTGTTCGGGACAGGACCGCCAGAGCCGCTCATGACCACCTGTCCAAGCACCATACCCTGGTCAGGAAAGCCGGCACTACGGTAAGCATCGAAGACCGGATTGGCCTTCAGGAGGTAGTGCATTTCGGGATCACTGTCCAGCTTGG
>CBDUYZ010000147.1:0-6446 GCA_965371575.1 uncultured bacterium | reverse complement strand
CTTCTTGCGCTGGCGGGCCTGATCTGGTGGCCGTACCGGCGGCGGGAAGTCGACCAGACGGGGGTTCTTTTTGGTTCACCAACGGGCAAGCGTACTGCGGGAATCGCCGCGTTGTTGGGACTAATCGTCACTCCGCTGTTGATCAGCGCCGACGAAATATGGCTGCAAACGACCACCTGGGCAACGGCGGCCATAAGCCATGGCCTGTTGCCATTTCTGATCCTGTCCGCGGCGGTGGTTGGATTCCGCCTGGTCCTTCGCAAAAAAATGAACGCCACGCGTGAAGACGCCGACCAGGCGGTTTTTGTTCTGGTTGGGGTGGCGTTCGCGGTCTTGACGCTGACGGGCGTCTGGTTCCGGGGCGCTGGGATGGCCCTGGTCTGGCCTTGGTAGAAACAGGGAGTAACGAGTGACCGACATCGTGCCAAAAGAAACGAAGGAACCGGATCTTCCACGGAGGAATTTTTTCCGCAAGATCTGGTTGGTGCTGGGCGCCTTGGCCACCCTGCAGTTCCTGTGGATCGGCTTCGACATGCTGCGCCCGCGCAAGCGTAAACGGCGTGACGCGACCGCTGGCACGATCTACACCGCCGGTCCGGTTGAACGATTCGAACCCGGCTCGGTGACCGCGTTCCCCGAGGGACCCTTCTACCTGGCGCGGTTGGCCGGCGGCGGTTTCCTGGCCCTGGGTCGTACCTGCACCCACCTGGGCTGTACCGTGCCCTGGATCGAAGAGGACCAGCGGTTCGCCTGTCCCTGCCACGCCTCGGTGTTCGACATCACAGGTGAAGTTCTGAGCCCGCCCGCCGACCGGGCTCTCGATATGTACGCCGTGCGGATCGAGAACGGGATCGTGAAGGTTGATCTCAGAGGGGCCATCCGGCGGCGGGGATTTGAAACCGAACAGGTCACCATGCCATGAGCAGGAACCTGCAAAGATGGCAGATTCTCGGGTTGGTGGCGCTGGCATCAATCGTCCTGCTGATTCCCTTGTACGTGTTGCTGCAGGGCCGTGCCCCCGCGCCTGCGCCGATCTCCGTTGCACCGGCTTTTGTCGGTCGCCAGGAGTGTCGCTCCTGCCATGAAACCGAATTCCAGTCCTGGTTGAACAGCGACCACGACAAGGCCATGGCCGTGGCCGCCGACAGTACCGTCCTCGGCGATTTCGACGACGCGCAGTTCTCAAGCAAAGGTATGACATCCCGCTTCTTCAGGAAGGACGGGAAGTTTTTCGTCAACACTGCCGGACCCGGTGGCGTGATGGGGGATTTCGAGATCACCCATACCTTCGGCCACGAACCCCTGCAGCAGTACCTGGTGCCGTTTCCCGGGGCCCGGATGCAGTGCCTGACCATAGCCTGGGACACCGAACTGAGTCGGTGGTTTGACCTGTATCCGGATACGGAAATTCCCCCTGACGACTGGCTGAGCTGGACCGGCGGCGGTCAGAACTGGAACGGCATGTGCGCCGAGTGCCATTCCACCGATCTGAAAAAAGGCTACGATCCGGATACAAAAAAATTCAATACCACCTGGTTCGAGATCGATGTCAGCTGCGAGTCCTGCCACGGGCCCGGTTCCGCCCATGTGGAGTGGGCGAAGATCCAGCCCATGGCTCGCCCCGAGATTGCGGACTTCGGGCTGGCCGTGTCCACCAGCAATCTGGAAGCGACCGCTCTGGTCAATCTGTGTGCTCCCTGTCACTCGCGGCGGGTGATCCTGGGTGATTACGACCACGCGAACGTTCCCCTGCTGGAAAACCTGGTCCCGACGACTCTAGACGAAGGTTCGTATCACGCCGACGGGCAGATCCTCGACGAGGTCTACGTCTACGGGTCGTTCGTGCAGAGCAAGATGTTCGACAACGATGTCAGCTGCCACGACTGCCACGATTCCCACAGCTTGAAGCTCAGGTTCGAGGGCAACGACCTGTGCCTGCAGTGTCATCTGGGGGAGACTTACGACAGTTACGATCATCATTTTCACAAGAAGATCCACGAAGGCAAACCCAGCGACGGCGCCCTGTGCGTCAAGTGCCACATGGCCGAGCAGGTCTACATGGTGATCGATGAACGGGCCGACCACAGCCTCAGGGTGCCCCGACCCGACCTGAGCCAGATAACCGGCAGTCCCAATGCCTGCAACACGGCGGACTGCCATGGCGACAAGTCCGTCGCGTGGTCGGTCGAGCATTTCGAGAAGTGGTACGGCCTGGCCAGGAAGCCACAGTACGGAACCATCCTGGCCGATGGTCGCCGGGGAACACCTGCAGCAAGGGACGACTTGATCCGGCTGGCTCAGGATATGCTCTATCCCGCCATGGTCCGGGCCACGGCGCTGTCACTGTTGCCCAACTACCCTTCACCCGAAAGCACATCCGCTTTTGCCCAGGCCCTGGCCGACGAGGACGCCCTGGTGCGTTACACGGCGGTGAACAACGTCTCCGCTGCCACATGGCAGGAATTCGTGGATCTGTTGGCGCCATTGCTGTTCGACCCGGTCCGTTCGGCCCGTATCATGGCCGCGTCACGGCTCGCGGACGCTCCGGCCGAAATGCTCAAACCCTACCAGCAGGAAGCCCTGGCTACGGGCCTCACGGAATACAAGGAAGCGATGGCCTACTCTCTCGATTTCTCGTTTGCGGGATTCAATCTGGGCAACCTGTACGCGCGGATGGGTGAAGCACAAAAAGCCGAGATGTATTACCGCACGGCCATCGATATCGACGGGCTCTTCATTCCCGCCCGGGCCAATCTGGCCATCCTGTTGAATTCCCTTGATCGTAACGAAGAGGCCGAAATCCAGTTGCGGGAGGCCCTCGAAGCGGAACCCGAGGAGTACGAACTGGCCTATTCGCTCGGGTTGCTGCTGGGGGAGATGGGGAAATACGAAGAGGCGGAAAAATACCTGGCCATCGCGGTCGCCGGCATGCCGGACCATCCGCGCGCGGCGTACAACCTGCAGCAGATTCAGGATTACCTGCAGAAACGTAGATAGGTCCCGGCCCGCGGTCAGCCGCAGTAGGCGATTCATGAATAATCCGGGCTAAAGCGTCAGGAACCGGGATCAGGAGCGGCGATGAAGCGATGTTTCAGACAGTGGGGATGGACGGTCTGCCTTGTGTTGGTCGCCTTGGCGCCGGTTGCGGGACCGGCGTTCGGCGCGGTACCACCCTCCGCCCCCCTTCGCAAGGCGCCCCGCGTTCCCTGGATCAAGGACCAACCCTGGACGGAGATCCTCGCACAGGCGCGCTCGAGCGACCAGCCGGTGCTCATCGATTTCACAGCCCACTGGTGCGGTCCCTGCCGGCTGCTCGACGTGATGGTCTTCAACGAAAAAGCGGTCATCGCCGAACTGGCCGAGGTGGTGACTTTCCAGGTGGACATAGACAAGCCGGAATATGCCTCCCTCAAGGAAGCCTTCGGGGTCGTACTGTTGCCGACGGTCGTGTGGTGCGATACAGCGGGCGATGAGATCGACCGTTTCACGGGCTACCGCTCCTCCGATGAATTCCTGGAGATCATCCGCTCCTGGCGGGAAAACCGAACCATCGACCGGATGCTTTCCGACCGCCAGGACGTCTCTCCCGAAGATCCCGACGTACTGCTGGATCTGGCCCGCCGGCACGTCGAACGCGGCCAGGACCATGAGGCGGACGTGCTGTACCGCCGGCTGATGAATCTGCGGCACAAGGCCGACACGAGAACCATTGCGCGTGGAATGCTGGGACTGGCCGAGTTGGAGGAAAAAGCCGGCCACGGGGACAGGTCCGACCGTCTGGTCTCGCAGGCTGTCGCCCTGTACACCACGGCCGATCCTTCCGCCGAAGTACTCGCCTACCGGACCGAGGGCCTGATGGAGATTGCTCTTTCCCGGGAAAGCCTGGGCGACACCCTGGGGGTCCTGGAGATCTACCGCGCCATGGTTCAGCTGGACGATAAGGAGGTGCTGGGGCTCGACGGTTTCGCGCGTGCGGCTGTCGTAGCAGGGGTGGAGCTCAAGGAGGGGACACGCTGCGCTTTACGGGCGATGATTATAAGCGGCAATGACGCCCTGATCATCGGTACGCTCGCTGAGACCTACTACCGGCGCGGCATGTACAGCAAGGCGATCCGCTGGATCAATCTCTCCATAGAACGTGAACCCGATGATGCCCTCCATCGCGACCGTCTGGCGGTCTATGAAGCGGCGCTGGCCGGTGCCTCCGCCGGCCGTTCTCGGTCTGCACGGTAGTCTTTTCGGGTCATCGCCTTGCAGACCCGCGTGGCCATTCAATCATTCCGAGTGTAAAAGAGAACCGGCCCCGTAAAACGGGGCCGGTCCAACGGCATGCCAGTGGGGGATTGGAGGGAGATACTGACAGGCCGTGAAAACAATGTTGTCGAGCTCGCTGTGGACTCCATTTTCGGAGTATCTCATACAGAAAGGATATAGTAAATATACCTAATGGGCAATGGAAAGTTCCTGTGTTTCGACGTTTTTCACGGTCAAAATTCAGGAAATGAACCATGTTTTCATATTTGGAGCCCGAAAAGTATCACAAAAGAGGGATAATCGTCTGGCCCTTGATTTTAACCCCTTTCAGGTCTCCCCCGAACCACTGGTCCGCAATTTGTAGAGGTAGTAGGACAGCGGGATCACCACCACCGTCAGCACGGTCGACAGAAGCGAGCCCATCATCAGCGAAATGGCCAGCCCCTGGAAAATGGGGTCGAAGACCATCACGAACGAACCGGTGACCACGGTGCCGGCCGTCAGCGCGATGGGCAGGAACCGCACGGCGCCCGCCTCGATGACCGCTTCCTTCAATTCCAGTCCATCTTTCAACCGAGCTTCGATGAAGTCGACCAGAAGCACGCTGTTGCGGACCATGATGCCGGCCAGGGCGATCACACCGATCATCGACGTCGCGGTGAAGAACGCCCCGAACATCAAGTGGCCGGGGATGATGCCTACCAGTGTCAGCGGGATGGGGATCATCATCAGGATCGGCACGGTGAAGTTCTGGAACATGCCGACGATCAGCAGGTAGATGATCACCAGCACCACGGCGAAGCTGATCCCCAGGTCGCGGAACACCTCGTAGGTGATGTGCCACTCGCCGTCCCACTTCATGGCGTAGCTTTCTTCGGTCAGAGGCTGAACCGTCGAGAACTGTTCGATCCGGGTTCCGTCCGGCATGGTCAGTTCGGCGATCTTCTTTTTCATGTCGAGGATCGCGTACACCGGCGATTCCAGTTCGCCCGCCACATCGGCCGTCACGTAGACCACCGATTTCAGATTGCGGCGGTGGCGGCTCTTGTAATTGACCGATTCCTTCACCTTCACCACGTCAGATAGCGGAATCAGGGCGCCGGCCTGGCTGTGGATATAAAGGTCCCTCAGGGTCTGTGCGCTGGACCGGGCGGCCAGGGGCAGCCGCACGTTGATGGGCACCGGTTCGGCCGCGGAGTCCATGTGCACCAGCCCGCCGTCATGACCGTTGAGCGCCACGCCCAGGGTCATGCTGACCTGCTGGGTGCTGACGCCCCGCACGGCGGCGCGGTCGGTGTCGACGACCACTTCGTATCGTGTCTGGTCATCTTCGACGTACCAGTCGATGTCCACCACGCCGGGCGTGCTGGCGAAGATTTCCTTGATCTGGCGGGCGGCCTCGATCCGGCCCTCGAAGGTGGGGCCGTAGACCTCGGCGACCAGGGTCGACAGAACCGGCGGTCCGGGCGGCACCTCGACGATCTTCACCGAGGCGCCGAAGGGGTCGGCCAGCTCCATGATCGGACCGCGCACCCGCTTGGCCAATTCGTGGCTCTGGGTGCTGCGCTGCGACTTGTCGACCAGGTTGACCTGGATGTCGGCCACGTTGGGACCCTGGCGCATCATGTAGTGACGGACCAGACCGCTGAAGTTCACCGGCGCGGCGATACCACTGTAGATCTCGTAGTCCATCACCTCGGGAACAGTGGCCAGGTAATCGCCGATCTGGCGGGCCAGCTGGGTGGTGGATTCCAGGGTCGTGCCTTCAGGCGTGTCGATGATGACCTGGAATTCACTCTTGTTGTCGAGGGGAAGCATCTTGACCTGCACCGTGCGGGTCACGAAAAGGAAGGTCGAAGCCACCGTCAGGCCCGCCACGATCAGCAGGGCAATGATGCCCCTGCGCGGCGACTCGATCAGGGGTCTGACGATCTTGTTGTAGCCCCTGTAGATCGGCGTCTGGTGCAGGCTGTAACTGTCGGTGCCTTCGCCGGCCATCGTGCCCTCGCCATCCATGTCCTCCCGCCATTGCTGTTTCGGTTTGAGCAGCCGCACCGCCAGCCAGGGCGAGATGGTCAGCGCAACCAGCAGGCTGAAGATCATGGCCAGCGAGGCGCCGACGGGCATGGGCCGCATATAGGGGCCCATCAGTCCGCGGACGAACGCCATGGGCATCATCGAGGCGATCACCG
>CBDUYZ010000146.1:0-6492 GCA_965371575.1 uncultured bacterium | reverse complement strand
TGGCTACTTCCTATGGCTGGATCATCATCGACACCCCTCCTAATCTGGGTGTCCTGACCCAGAACGCCCTCGTGGCCGCGGATTACGCCCTCATTCCGACCCAGTGCAGTGGATTGGCTGTGCCGACCCTGCGTCAGATGAAGGTCCTGATCGAGAAGATCCAGGAGCGTCAGAATGTCTGGCTGCGGCTGCTGGGTGTTCTGATCACCCAGAAGGACGGCCGGACGCCCCTGCAGAAACCCGTGCGTCGCGAACTTGGCCAGGTATTCGCCGCTGCGGATGTTTTCAAGACCATCATCACGAACAACATCAAGATCGAGGAAGCTCCGGCCAATTCCCAGAGCATCTACGCCTATGATTCGGGTTGTCTGGGTGCTTCCCTCTACCGGGATTGGATCAAGAAGGAATTCCTGAAGAAGCACCAGAAACTGGAAAAGAAGAAAGTGGAGATCCGCGAGGCCGCCGAATTGGCCAAGGAAAAGGAAGGCTGAGCCTGTTGTCCTGCGCCTGGCTCAGGCCCTGACGAAGGGGTTGTTCGTTTTTTCATGGCCCACGGTCGTATCGGGCCCATGACCCGAAACCACAATTGTGTCATCCGGGAGCGTGTAGATGCGCTCCCGGATACTTTTTTCAAGGGTGGCGAAGTCACCGCCGGGAAGATCGGTGCGCCCGATAGAACCGGCGAACAGGCAATCGCCGACGATGGCGCAGCCGGGTCCGGACCCCGAGGACGGAGCAGGCAGGATGAACATGACTTGTCCGGGAGAGTGACCGGGCACGTGCTGCACCTTAATAATCCCGCCGGCGAACGGCAACTCGGCACCGTCTGACAGATCGGCCCGCCAGCGGGGCACCGTGCTGGGGGGAAAGCCGTAGGCGGCTTGGATGGCCGGCATTTCCCGGATGATCGGCAGGTCTGCCTCGTGACAGTGAAGGGGCAGGTCATGGATTTCCTGGATGGCCGCCGCCGCCCCGATATGGTCGAAGTGTCCGTGGGTGGCCAGCAGGGATTTCAGAACGCACCCCGAGGTGTTGATGGCGCCCAGGAGTCTGGCGGGTTCCTCGCCCGGATCGATCAGGATCGCTTCGTCCCCTGCCGGCCCCGGCCCCGTCAACAGAACCGCGTTCATCTGCAGCGGTCCTACGGGTAACACTTCCAGCTGCCAATTCATGGGTGACCTCACGCCCGCCGGCGCAGGCCGGGCGGGAGTTGGAAAGGCCGACCCCGGATCTGACCGGGGCCGGCGGTGTCAGCATGGACTTTTCCGGCGGCGAGGCCCATCAACGGTCGTAGTACTCCCGGCCGAGATGGGTAATGACCTCTTCACCCATCATCCAGCGCAGGGTGTTCTTGAGTTTGGTCTGCTGAATGAAGAGATCATGTTCGGCAGACAGACCTTCCGGAGTCACCGGGCTCTTGAAGTAGAAGGACAGCCACTCCTGGATACCGCCCGGAAGGCTCGCCCGACGACCCAGGTCCAGCAGTAGGGCCAGGTCCAGCACCAGCGGGGCGGCCAGGATGGAGTCGCGGCAGAGGAAATCGATTTTGATCTGCATGGGACGTCCGCACCAACCGAAGATGTCGATGTTGTCCCAGCCTTCCTTGTTGTCACCGCGTGGCGGATAGTAGTTGATCCGCACCTTGTGATAGAGATTCCCGTACAGATCGGGGTAGAGGTCCGGCTGCAGGATGGAGTCCAGCACGCTGAGCTTGGATTCTTCCTTGGTCTTGAATGACTCGGGATCATCCAGGACCTCGCCGTCCCTGTTGCCCAGGATGTTGGTGGAGAACCATCCCGACAGTCCCAACTGGCGGGCCTTGAAGCCCGGCGCCAGGATGGTTTTCATCAGGGTTTGGCCGGTCTTGAAGTCCTTGCCGCACAGGCCCACGCCCATCTCCTTGGCGAGCTCCTCGAGAGCGGGGACATCGCCGCTCAGGTTCGGCGCCCCATTGGCGTAGGGTATGCCCATCTTGATGGCCGCATAGGCGTATATCATGCTGGGCGGGATGTCTTGGCTGTCTTCACGCAGCCCGATCTCGAAGGCTGCCAGGGTCTGATGCACTTCGGTCTTTTTCATGAAGATTTCAGTGGATCCGCACCAGACCATCACCAGACGGTCGCAGCCGTTTTCTTTCTTGAAGTCTTCCATGTCCTGCATGAGGGCCTCGGCCATTTCCATCTTCGTGCCGGACTTGACAAAAGTGCCTTCGAGTTTCTTCACGTAATACTGGTCGAACACGGCCTTCATGGGCTTGATCTGCTCGAGCTGGGGTTTGAGCTGGTCCAGTAGTTCCTTCTCCAGAACGCCCGCCTTGATGGACGCCTCATAGACCGAATCTTCGAAAATGTCCCAACCGCCGAACACCATGTCCTCGAGACCGGCCAAGGGAACGAAATTGCGCACCAGAGGCTGGCGGTCATCGGTCCGTTTACCGAGCCGGATATGACCCATCTGCGTGAAACTGCCGATGGGCAGGCGCAGGCCCTCCCTGATGGCGTGGACGCCGGCGATGAAGGTTGTGGAGACGGCACCCATGCCGGGAGTCAAGACACCCAGCTTGCCGGTGGGGGGTTTGATTTGCAGCTTTTCAGCCATTATTTCTAGCTCCTCTCAAATAATTCCGCTAAGACAATAAGGTTCCGGGTCAGTCAGGAACGATTCGATGAAACACTCATGGGTGATCCGGATCTGCACAGTTTAGGATCATGGCCCCCATAAGGCAAAAGAAATATCGGGTTTTCAGGCGTCATCGTCTATTGTAGCTGATGAGGGGAGGTGCTCAGCGGGCGGTTGTTTAATAAGTTGTTTTTAAAGGATTTACCCCGGAATCTCACAGTTTAATGCTCATATTCGATTATTTTTAACTTGTTAGTACGAAAAAAAACAAATTGGGGGGTAGACATGATCTAAAATCATGTGCTATTATAACGCTGTCAGGAAAATGCCAGGAAGCAACCGGAAGGAACAGATGACTAAAAGCTAACGCGTTCATTCTCTTTCAGCCTAGAAAACATCAGCTTTGCTTTTGGCAAAGGGAGTATGTGCATCATGAAGGAAGACGCGGCAGCTTTTGCGGTTGTTGATGGCGATTACGCCGTTGATTCTCCAAAGCTCTTCATCCCGGCCGACACAACGCGCTATTTCGGAGTCCAGGGCCGTTTCAAACGGGCCTTCGACTTGTTGGCGACATCCCTGCTGCTTGTCGTGGCTTCGCCTGTGATGCTTGTGATCGCCCTGTTGATCAAGCAAACCAGTCCCGGCCCCGTCCTGTTCGCACAGGAAAGGTTGGGCAAGGATGGAAAACCTTTCAGGTTCTACAAATTCCGTTCCATGGAACACAACAGCGACGACGCCATCCACCGGCAATTCGTCGCCATGTTCATCGGCGGCGAGGACGACGGTTTCACAGACACGAACCCGGGGGATCATGTCTTCAAGATGAAACGCGATCCCCGCGTCACCGGTATCGGGGCCATGTTGCGCAGAACCTCGTTGGACGAACTTCCCCAGCTGTTCAATATTCTCATGGGCGAGATGTCCCTGGTCGGTCCACGGCCTCCCATCGCCTACGAGATCGAAAACTACCAACCCTGGCACATGGAACGCCTGAAAGCCGTTCCGGGGCTCACCGGCCTGTGGCAGGTCAGTGGTCGCAGCACCGTCTCCTTCGAGGAAATGGTACGGCTGGATATCCGCTACATCAACAACTGGTCGCCCTGGCAGGATTTCAGAATCCTGCTAAAGACCATTCCCGTTGTTTTCCAGGGTACCGGAGGGTATTAACAGCGGCAGCCCGTCATGGTGTCCGGACTGCCGAGGCGACAATCTCTCCCCCGTGAATTCCTGGGTGTTATTCTCGCTAGTCAGTCAGGGTATAAAGCATGGCCTTGTTGAGCCGATATTCAAGGGGTGCGTCAGCAATCGCAGGCTGCGTTTGGTTTCATTCACTCGACCAATGAAAGCGAGCCGAAAATGATAGGAATGGGTGTGATCGGGTGTGGGTACTGGGGACCAAACCTGATCCGTAATTTCAACAATCATCCTGAGGCCGATATCATTGCCATTGCTGACCTCAAAGAAAATCGCTTGAAAGAAGTGGGCCTGCTTTACCCAGGCGTGAGGAAGACAACCGACTACCGGGACCTGATCGACGATCCCGCCATTGGCGCCGTGGTTATTGCCACGCCCATGTCGACCCATTTCAAGCTGGGCATGGAAGTTTTGGAGTCGGGCAAACACCTGTTCATCGAAAAGCCCATGGCGACCAACAGCGCCGACTGCCTCACCCTCATAGAAACGGCCGCTGCCCGCAAACTGAAACTAATGGTGGGCCACACTTTCGTCTATTCGCCTCCGGTGAGAATGATCAAGTCCCTTCTGGACAACGGGGATCTGGGCGACATCTACTACGTAAATATCTCGCGGGTGAACCTGGGCATTTTCCAGAAAGACGCAAACGTGATCTGGGATCTCGCGCCCCACGACGTGGCCATGCTCAATTTCCTGTTCGGGGCCGACCCCCTTGCTGTCAGCGCGACCGGCCACTGTTACGTCCAGAAGGAACTCGGGATCGAGGACGTGGCGTTCGTGACTCTCGAGTATCCCGGCGGTCGGCTTGTCCACATCCATGTCAGCTGGCTGGACCCCAACAAGATCCGCACCTGCACTTTTGTAGGCAGCAGCAAGATGCTGGTGTATGATGACGTGTCGCCCTCGGAAAAGATCCGCGTCTACGACAAAGGCGTGGATGTGCAGCCGCACTACGAGGATTTCGGTGAGTTCCAGTTGCTTTACCGTTCCGGAGACATCTTTCTGCCGCATGTCGACACCTACGAGCCGTTGAAGGCGCAGTCCGCCCACTTCCTGGAAGTGATCCAGGACAAGGTTGTCTGCCTGAGCGACGGCACTCACGGCCTGAAGGTAGTCAAGGTACTGGAGGCGGCTTGCAAGTCCCTGAAGGATGATGGCCGGCCCATCGCACTGGAGTTCAACGCCTGATCCGGACCGGCAAAGGCGGGGCATACTTGACTTCCAGACAGATTCGCGTGGCCATGATCGGCCAGAAGGGATACCCGCCCGTGCACGGCGGGATCGAAAAGCACGTGGCCGAGCTCGCAGCCCGCTTGCCGGACCTGGGTTGCGGAATCGACATCTACAGTCGTCCACACTATAGCCCCGCCAACGGACCGGCGGACCTGCCGGGCGTTCGTATCCGGCGGATGCCCAGCATCGCCACCAAGCATCTGGACGCCATCACCCACACCATCGTGGCCACTGGGCATGCCCTGTTCCATGGAGCCGATGTGGTCCATTATCATGCCTTGGGGCCCGGGTTGCTGTCGGGTCTGCCCCGCTGGTTGAATCGGCAGGTGACTGTCGTGACGGTGCACGGGCTGGACTGGCAACGGGACAAGTGGGGTTCCTTCGCCCGGGGAGTGCTGCGGGTGGGAGAATCGGCCAGCGCCAGTCTGCCCAACAGGACGATCGTCGTCTCACGTTCACTGCGCGAACATTATCTAGCCCGTCACAAGCATGCCACCACCTACATACCTAATGGAATCTCGCCCCCGGTCTACCGGGAGCCACGCCTGATCCGGGAACAGGGGATCGAGGGGGAGTTTGTCCTCTTCGTGGGCCGTCTCGTGCCTGAAAAGGGTTGTCATTTGCTGCTGGAGGCCTGGAGGAAACTACCAGCCTCTTTGCGGGACAGCCACACCCTGGTTATCGCGGGTGACGCTGGATTCACGCCGGGCTACGTGGACCAGTTGCGCAAGACGGCACCCCCGGGTGTTCGGTTTCTGGGCTATGTGCACGGGCCCATCCTGGAAGAACTTTATACCAATACGGCTCTTGTGGTGCTCCCTTCGACTCTGGAAGGCCTGTCGATCACGCTCTTGGAGGGCATGAGCTATGCCCGTTGCTGCCTGGTCAGTAACATACCGCCCAACATCGAAGTCGCGGAAGATGACGCGGTCCTTTTCGAAAGCGGAAACCCGCGGGACCTGGGTGAGAAACTCGCTGCCCTGTTGAATGATCCCGACCGCAGGGCCAGGAAGGGCGAGACGGCCCAGATCCGCGCTATCGAGAACTATTCGTGGGACAGGGTGGCCGCCCTGACGGCGGATCTCTACCGGGAGATACTCACTGATCACGGCAGATCCGGCCCAGTTTGAATTTGACAAAATGCAGGGTATCCATTACATCTTCATAACCTTTCGAGCGGGCATAGCTCAGCTGGTAGAGCACTACCTTGCCAAGGTAGATGTCGCGGGTCCGAGTCCCGTTGCCCGCTCCAAATCAACGGGGAGGAGCTATCGGCTCCTCCCTTGTTTATCAGGGTTAATTGCCATGAATACCGGGTTCCGGGTCGGGTTGACATCACCTGCGCAATGAAACATACTTCGGGGCCACGGAGGCGGCATGGCCAAGTGGTTAAGGCGACGGTCTGCAAAATCGTTACCCCCGGTTCGACTCCGGGTGCCGCCTCCA
>CBDUYZ010000145.1:0-6542 GCA_965371575.1 uncultured bacterium | reverse complement strand
GGGAGTACACGAGGGCTCATGGCGGAAAAGACAGCCTGCCCGATCTGATCAAAAGTCCGGATCCCGTGGCAAAAATGGATTCCGTGGATGAACTGGATCCTTTCGACGAAGGCGATGGGGTCGAGACCACGGCTCCCGAACAGGGGAATAACGATGAATTCGTTGCCCTCCTGGATGTCGGCGGTGGGGTGACCAACGTACACATCGTCAAGGACGGTGTGCCGTACTTCACCCGGGATCTGCCCATCGGCGTGGTGCACTTCACAGAAGAGTTCCAGAAGCAGCTGGGTCTGACCTACGAGACTGCCAACGACGTGGCCCGCGGTCACACCGCCGATGTGGATGATCAGTTGGTAGCGGATATTGTGCGTTCCGTCGGTTCAGAAATCTATCAGGGTCTCGAACCCAGCCTGTCTTACCTCAAGACCTCCGGCGAATCCGATGGCATCGACCGGATCGTCCTGAGCGGCGGCGGGGCCCATATCCCGGGCCTGCTGGAATACCTGGCTGAATGCTACAACGTCCCCAGCGAGATGGCCGATCCTCTGGCGGGGCTGGATTTCGATCCGGACCTCTTCGCTGAGGGAGAGGCTGAGGAGTTGAGTCCGCTGCTCACTGTGAGCGTTGGGCTGGCTCTCAGAGAGGCGGTGGGATCATGATCCGCATCAATCTTTTGCCCCGCGATGAAATTCACGCCGAGAGCAGGTTGTCCCTGCCCAACGTCGGGAATTTTGCGCCCCTGGTCATGGTGTTGGTCGCGTCCGTAAGCATTGGCGCGGTGTATGTCCACCAATCGAACCAGATCAAGGCATTGAACGAGATCATCGTCGAGGAGGAGGCGGAAACCCGCCGCCTGGCTCCCGAGATCGCCAAGATCAAGAGGCTGAACAAGCAGCGGAAAGACCTGAACGATCGTCTTGACGTGATCACCCGGCTCGACAGCGCCCGCTACTTCCGGGTACACCTGATGGACGAACTGAACCGGGCCATGCCGGACCATATGTGGCTGACCCGCTTCGAGAATATCGGTGGGGACAAGTACGCTGTCGAGGGCGTGACTTTCTCCAATTTCCTCGTGAGCGATTTCCTCCAGAACGTCACGAACAGCCCGTATTTCTCCAGCGTCGACCTCCTGGTCGCGGAGAAGGGTGAGATCAAGGACGTGAAGGTGGTCAAATTCAAAGCCCAGGCCAAGGCTGTCCGCAAGGCGGCCACGGCTCTCTTCGAAGGTTAGGAAGGACGCCATGGATATCGACGTCAAAGATCCCAAATTTCTCCGCTGGGTCGGAGCGGTGCTGCTGGTGCTGGTGGTGGTCCCGATATACTTCGTGACGGATTCCTACAACTTCACCTACAAGGCCCGCAAGCAGACCATTTCCGAGCTTGATGCCCGTCATCAGAAGCTGAGCAGAGATCTGGAGAGGGCCCGGCTGTTGGTGCGGAACCTGGAGAAGGTGGAGCAGGAGTACGTCATCCTCCACGACCAGTGGATGGTGGCCCAGACGCTACTGCCCGAGCTGAACCAGATGCCGGATCTCCTGCGCAAGGTAACTGCGGCCGGCCAGCAGTCCGGTATCGAGTTCCAGCTGTTCAAGCCCCAGCCCCTGGTCAACCAGGGGTTCTACGCCGAAAATCCAATTGAAGTCCGGATCAAGGGCGGATACCACCAGACCGGTGTGTTCCTCAGTCGGTTGGCGAATCTCAACCGGATCGTCAACATCTCCGACCTGAACATGGATGGCATCACCAAACAGGATGACACCCCGTTCACCGTCGAGACGGAAATGATCCTGACGGCCTACACCCAGGGGCTGAGCGCGGCTGTTGAAGGTGTCGGCACCGGGGATTCCGAAGGCATTCTCAATAAACTGAACGCCAAGGCCGAAAACGGAGAAGCCGCCACCAAACAGGCCGGCATTAGTCACTAGGGAGTTACGACCATGAATTGGAAAAATTTCCGGCTGCCTGACGCCCTGACCATTGCCGTCCTGCTCGGACTGCTGGTTGCGGCCCCGGCCCTGGCCGTCGACGAAGAGGCCGACCTGGACAAGGACGCCGGTTCGGCTTCACCGTCCCAGATCTCGCGGGACAGGATCAATGCGATCCGGGCCAATGAGTTTTTCTACCAGTCCTACGGCAGGATTGACCCGTTCGGAGTCCTGGTTGCAGGCAACTTCGAGAGGATCACGGCCAGCGAACTGGTGGACATGAACAGCGCCCAACTGGTGGGCGTGATGTGGGGCCAGGACGACAGATTCGCCCTGGTTGAAGATGGAGAAGGTTTCGGTTACATCCTGCGTGTGGGCGATCGCGTCCGACACGGCCGCGTCGTTAGCATCCGCAAGAATTCTCTTACAGCGCGGGTCACCCTGTACGGGATCACCAACAAGGTGATACTCAAGCTGGAAAAATCGGAGGGTTGAACAATGTTCGGAAGGATCCGCTTCATTCATGTCTCAGTTGTGGTCGCCCTCTTGATGGCCGGCGCGTTCGGCGCCCTGGCCCAGGACGGAGACGCGGCCTCACTGGACACCGCTGATGTCGTCGCTCCCGGCGACGAGTACAAGACCGTACCCATCTCCCTGGACGTGCAAGAGGCTGAAATCGGGACGGTGATCCGTTCCCTGGCCGGATTTTCCGGGACCAATATGGTGGCATCGCCCCGTGTTGTGGGCAAGGTCACGGTCAAGCTTGAAGACGTGCCCTGGGAAGAGGCGCTCGCCGTCATCCTGAAGGCCCACAACTTCGACTATATCGAGGAACGGGGTATCTACAGGATCGATACTGCCGAAGAGCTCCGCAAGGAGAAACTGGACATCGAGCGGGCCCGCAAGCAGGTCGAGGACCTGGCAGAGCTGAAGCTCGGCTTGGTGTCTCTGCATTACGCCAACGCCGAAGAGACCAAGGACGCCCTCGGACAGATGCTGACCGATCGTGGCAACATCGATGTCGATGTGCGCACCAACAGTCTCATCATCAACGACGTCGAGGACCGGGTTGCCCTCATCTCCGAGATGGCGATGGACCTGGATACCAAGACGCCCCAGGTGGAGATCAACGCCCGCCTGATCGACATGGATTCCAGGGCGACGCGCGAACTGGGTATCAACTGGTCGGTCACCAACTTCATGAGCCCGGGCAACAACGTGAACGGGAGTCTGGACATCAGCAACCCGGTCCAGAGTGCCGCCGGTGACCTGCGGGTCGGCACGGTGCAGAACTGGGGCGAGTTGATGGTGCAGGTGCAGGCCCTCGAGAACACCAACAAGGCCCATCTGATCAGCAACCCGATCATCACCACCACCGACAATCGAGAGGCGAAAATCCTGGTGGGTCAGAAGATCCCCCTGATCGTCTCCGACGAGGCGGGCAACGCGATCACGCAACTGACCACCGTCGGCATCATGCTGCAGGTCACGCCGCACATCAACAAGGACGACCAGATCACTCTGGACATCCACAACGAGGTCAGCGATCTGTCCAGCCAGGCCACCGTGCAGGGCGGCGTCATCATCAACACCAGTGAGGCCGACACCCGGGTTCTGGTCGAGAACGGTGAAACCGCCATCATCGCGGGCCTGATCCGCCAGATCGACGGTAAACTCGAATCCGGCATTCCCGTGCTGATGGACATTCCGCTGCTCGGGAGCCTGTTCAAGCACTCGACACACACCAAGGTGAGCCGTGAACTGGTCATCTTCGTGACGCCGACCATCGTCGACAGCGAGTACATGCAGCGGGACAGGGTTGTAGAGGAATCCGAAATCATCTACCAACCCGAGAGCGTTTCGAACGTCCATTTGTACTAGACAACTGAGTTGTACTACCGCATCTTCGCATGCAGACCCCCCGGGGATTGTTCCCCGGGGGGTATTATATTAGAATTGGGATATGTGGACCTCATTCATCGGCTTCATGGCCTGCGGAAAATCCGCCTTGACCCGCCGGCTTCATGCCACCACCAGGCGCCCGGCCGTCTTTCTGGACGAGAACATCGTCCAGCGAGCCGGCTGTTCCGTTGCCGAGATCTTCGCTTCCAGCGGCGAGGTTTCTTTCCGGGAGCAGGAACTGGCCGCTCTACTGCGGCTGGATCCGGCCCGGAACCTCGTTCTGGACGCCGGGGGCGGGATCGTCCAGACGTCCTCAGCGGTGGACCTGCTGCGGGAATGCGGGGTGGTCATCTGGCTGGATGCTTCCTGGGACGTGGTCCGATCGCGTCTGAAAGCGAAATCCTCGCCGGCGCGACCTCTGATCGACAGGCTGGGCTGGGCGGGCCTGGAGGAATTGTACCGTCGTCGCAGGCCGCTCTACGCCGCGGCGGCTGATTTCCGCTTGCGCTGCGGCGATCTGGACGTGGAGCAACTCGCACGGATCTCGATGCTGCGCAGCCTGATCTGGGAACGCAGACGGGAAGGCGAAGCACCATGAGGGTCATCGCCGGGCGCTGGAGGGGGCGCCGTCTGAAATCCTCGGCCGGGAACGAGGTCAGACCCACGACGGACCGGGTCAAGGAAGCCCTGTTCAATATCCTGGGATCCGACGTCAGGGATTGCCTGTTCCTGGATCTCTGCTGCGGAGCAGGGGGGTTGGGTATCGAGGCTCTCAGTAGGGGGGCGGCCGCAGCCGTGTTCGTGGACAAGTCCAGGAAATCCCTGGCCCTGGTACGCGAGAACCTGGACGTCTGCGGTGCGGACTTGGACCTGGCCCGCCTGGTTTGCGCGGATGCCGTCGCCTGGCTTTCCCGCTGGAAACCGACCACGGACCGGAGGCCCTGGGTGCTCGTGGCGGATCCGCCCTACCGCAGCCGGGTCGCCGGGACTATCATGAAGGAACTTGAGAGGTTGGCGGAAGACGTGGACTTCCGGGCCGGGGTCATCGAACACGGATCCCGCACACCAGGCCTGCCCGCCGGACCGCCGGGCCGTCTCGCCTGGATGCCCCGCAGGTACGGGGAAAGTTATCTGGCCGTGGCCCGCGCTGCGCGGACGGGCCCACGCTTAGGAGAATGATTGTGGAGCGACACGTGCTGTACCCCGGATCATTCGACCCGGTAACCCTGGGACACATCGACATCATCACCCGGGCCTTGAAGCTCTTCGACAAGGTGACTGTCGCGGTGGCCCAGACGGGGAAAGCCGATCTGCTGGAAATCGACGAGCGTGTCGACCTCTTCCGTGAATCAGTGAAGGGGCTCGGCAACGTGGAAGTCCATCCCTTCGCAGGGCTGCTGGTGGAAGAGGTGGTCAGACGCGGCGCCGACGCGGTCATCAGGGGCATTAGGTCCCAGGGAGACTACGAACACGAGTGGAGCCTGGCCGGAGTCAACGCCCTGCTCGCTTCCGACATTGAATATATCTACCTGCTGGCTCGTCCGGCCATGGCTGCGGTGAGCAGCACTCTGGTTCGGGATGTCATTCGGCATGGTGGGCCGCTGGAAAAGCTTGTGCCGGCGCCAGTGGTCAAAGCCCTGGCCGACCGCGAATTTTGACGATTTCCGCCAGGCCGTAAACCACGCTTGCCACTGTCCGGAGGATTGGGTCCGTGTTTCTGGATATCGCCACCATCAAGCTTGAGTCCGGCAAGGGGGGAGACGGCTGCGTATCGACCCGTCGCGAGAAGTACATGCCGCGCGGCGGACCCGACGGCGGCAACGGGGGAACGGGGGGGGCGGTCTGGTTGGAGGCGACCGAAGAAATGTCCACGCTACTGGATTTCCGCTATCGGCGCAGCTACAAGGCACTCCCCGGCAAAGCCGGCGGGGGAAATCGGCGCACGGGATCAGACGGAGAGGATGTGTTCCTGCTCGTGCCCCGCGGAACTACCGTGTACGACGAGGCTGACGATGCCCAACTAGGGGATCTCCTGGAACACGGGCAGAAGTTGCTGGTGGCCCAGGGAGGCAGGGGCGGCAAGGGAAACTGGGAATTCCGTAATCCCCGCAACCAGACGCCCATGCATGCCCAGTCCGGCCGGTCTGGACGGCAGGTGACCGTCCGCCTGGAATTGAAGCTCATTGCCGACATCGGTCTGGTGGGCGAGCCCAACGCCGGCAAAAGCACCCTGCTCTCGGTGGTAACCGCGGCGCGCCCCAAGGTGGCGGATTACCCCTTCACCACCCTGGCGCCGAACCTCGGGATCGTGGATCTGGGGAATTTCAACAGCTGCACCCTGGCGGATATTCCCGGCCTGATCGAGGGTGCCGCCGAGGGCAAGGGCCTTGGTCACGAATTTCTCCGGCACGTCGAGCGGACGCGGGCCCTGCTCTTGCTAGTCGATCCGTCCCTGGAACCGCCTCGCCGGGCTTTGGATGTCCTGCGGGCCGAGTTGAAGCGGCACGGTCAGCGGCTGGCGGAACTACCCTTCGCCGTCGTTGTGACCAAACAGGACCTGCTGGATGAATCCGGAGCTGTCGAAGCGATGGCCATGGCCCGCGAATGGGGGCGTGCCAATGGGGCTCTCGACGTTTTGCCCATCTCTTCGGCCACGGGCCAGGGTTTGGCGGCATTGAAAAATCTGCTATTGAGACTTTACCGCAACAAAAC
>CBDUYZ010000144.1:0-6551 GCA_965371575.1 uncultured bacterium | reverse complement strand
ACGACCGTACCACTGGCACCGAGAAAATTCCAGGCCAAGGGCGCCGGCAAGAGGATGTGATCCAGGGTCAGGAACCCCTGGGAGGTGGAAGCCTTTACCCTGAATCCGGGTCGCGCGGAGACAGCAACCATCCCGCTGGCGGTCAACGAGCCCTGACCCAGAACCCAGCCGGCCTGATCACCGGATCGGCCGTTGTCCGCCAGGCCCGTGAGGGTGACCCGCAGATCACCTGTTTCGTACCCGCCCGCCACCACTGCCGGGGAGAGCGCCAGCCAGGCGCCGCCCTCCGGCGTCGGAATCACTATGCCGTCGCTGGAACCCGGTTGCCCCTGTCCATCAAGGACCAGCATGGTCAACCGACCTGTCAGGACATCGAGTGCGGGCAGCACGATTTCGTGAAATCCGTCGTCGTCCAGGTCGCACAACACCGGGGCCACGTCGAGAGTCACGCCGAGATCCCGTGGCCAACCCGGCAGGAGACCAAGATCAGCGTCAAGCGCAGTCACATGCCCATCCGCGAATGCCACGACGAGGGATTCCCCTGCGCCGGGAACCAAACAGCCCACAGCGGGCGCCAAAGGCCGGCTGTGTCCCAATTCCGCCTGGGCCTCCAGCACGGGACCGTGGGACCAGACCCTCGCCGTACCCAGCATGTCCACAACAGCCACTCGGCGGTCCCCGTCGCCGGTTTCGAGCCCAACCGGTGTGGTCAGTGACCGATTCAGTGTCAAGGCGACCTCTTCATGGGCTCCTGACCCGGCGAAAAAATAGACCGACCCGAAATTGGAGGCCACCACGATCTCGTCGCCGGGAACTCCGTCCATGTCCCAGACCAGAGGCTGTGAAAGCCCTCCCTGGCTGGATCTGTGGGGAAACAAAAAGACCGGCCAGCCCGGACGAAAATTACCGGCCCTGTCCAAAACGTTCAAGGACCGGACCTCTAAATCGACGGCCACTCGCGAGGAAATCACCAGCGAGGGTCCGCTGAGTCCGGTCACGTTTCCGGCATTGGGGGCCCCTGTAACCAGGCCCGGCAACAGCGCGATTGTCCCTTGGGCCTGGAAGGAATCGGCTTCCCGGACCTTAAGGGTGACGGTTCCCTGGCCCGTCTTGCGTTTGACGGCCAGCAACAGCCAGCTGATTTGACTAGGTTCCAGGTGGATGAATTCGGAACCGCCCGGTCCGTTGTCATCCTGGCGCCTTACCATGTTGTTGGTTGCCGCATCGTCCAGCCACCGCGGGTCGGCGATTTCCAAAACGATGTCAAGTCCGCTGGACGGCACAGCCTCGATCAGATAGCGGACCCCGTGACTGGTGATCAGTCTGCGCGCTACCACTGGTTTGTCCCAATCCCCGCTCAAGGTGTCGACCTGGTCTTGTCCGGGCATGAGGGGCTGGAGCACAGCCTCGACCGCGGCGTCGATCCGCAGCAATCCCCAGCCCCGTGCGCCGTCCGGGCCGGCCTGGAAGGTCAGTGTTTCGTAGCCGGTACCTGAGGCATTCTCGGCCTCCATCACGGGGGCGGCGGTCAGTTTCAGCAGGGCGGTTCTGGTCAGGACCGAGGTCCGATTCGCGGGCAGGATGATACCGTTTCCCAGCAGTGCCTCGTCCAGCAGATGGATCGCCCCGGCGACGTGGGCTGCCGCCAGACTGGTGCCGAAACGCCCGCTGTAAGTGTCATTGGGTTCATTGTCCGCCGCGGTGATCCGTCCTCCGCTGATGAGCAATCCACCGCCGGGTGCCAAAAGATCGGGTTTGCCGGGCGTGGTCAGCCCTCGGCCGCTGTAGGCCGCCAGAGCGCCCGACCCGCCCACGCTGCCGACGGTCAGCACATCCGGCAAGGAAGCGGGGAAACCGGGAGCAACGACGTCGGTGCCATGGTTGCCCATCGCTGCCACCGGAACCAATCCGGCGGCAACCAGGTCGCCCATGGCCGCACTGATCCCCGCATCCACATCCCAGTTGACGGCCGTCAGAACGGTGCGGATCCTGTAGATCTCGCGGTGGTCCAGGGTCCACGCACAGGCGGCGAGGAAATCGCCGGCCCAGGCATGCCAGGTCTGGTCGAAATCGTAGAACTTGACCACGGTCAGGCGGCCCCTCGGCGCCATGCCCCGGTAGGCAGGGTCAATGGATCCGCTACCGGCGACAACGGACGCCAAGGCGGTGCCGTGGTGATGATAATCCCAGGGTCCGGCGGCGAGGGGAAAATCGTCGGTAACATCGTGCCAACCGACCACCTTGAATCCCTCGAACAGCGGCCAATCGTTGTCGGCCGGGTACCAGTCTCCCACGTCACCTACCGCGGGCGGCGGACCGTCCAGATCGTCGTCCGGGAAATCCCCCAGATCGCCATGTGCCGTGTCGCAGCCCGAATCGAGAATGGCCACTGTGAACGACCATTCATTTCCCAGTTGCCACGTGCCGGTTTGGGCACGTACCGCGCCGACCAGTCTGCGGCTGTCCGCCAAGGCAGGCACCCCGTCCCTGTCCAGCATGATGCGACCGGACGGCCGGTTGGCAAGAAAGGCCCGCAAGCCGGCTTCATCCAGGTCCAGAACGACAACACCACCGAAACGGTCCAGGGAATGCAGGACCCCGCACCGGCCAGCCAAGGATCCTGCCCTGGCCGCTTCGGCCACGCCACCGGCTCCGACGCCCAGGCAGAGCAGGCGCAGATTACCGGCCCGCCAACTTCCCTCGGCGGGCTTGGCTCCCGCTGGAAAACCATCGGTCGCCGACAAACCGCCGTTTTTCGCAACTGCGGCCCGCGGCGGGACAACCACAGCCGTCCGGCGCAGATCTTCCCATTCCGCCCGGCCGGCCAGCCATGCGTCCAGAAGATCCTCCGTCCCGTTTCCGTCGTGATCGAGTTGGGCGGCGAACCTTTCGGCAAAGGTCACTTCTCGGGAGGGGGCAGTCGGAGTCGAGGCAAGAACCTCGACCGTCGGCAGGACCCCCATCAGCATCAGCAGGGAAAGGGCGAACCCGATGCTCAATGGGGACCCCAACCGACAGTTCCAGGCAGCGCGAGGGGCCTGTAAACGGCTCGAGCGGACGTGGGAGCCATCAAGGACCTTGTGTCGGGCCGGAATTGTGCAGTCTGCGAGCATGTCCGTCCTAAAGGAAGCCAAGTGTCGCCCCGAATTTCCATCCGGGTCAGAATTGCCGCCGAAGGTTGACTTTGCTACGCAAACGCACGGCCAAGGTTTCGACTCGGAAATATCAAAGGCGGTTGATGTTGAGGTGGTTGCTCCGGGTGCTGACCCAAATCTGGGTGTTTCCGAATCCAATGAAGATATGGAGCTGCCGACACACCCGCAACAGTCACCCACCGGTGGCCGATACTTTCCCGTATTCCGGGTTAACCCACTCCGACCAGGTGACGGATTTCGGATCCCCCCTCGCTCCCGCCATAGACCACGGCCACCACGTCGAAGCGATAGCCGCGCCAAGCCGGGTCATGATGTTCGGCCAACCAGATCCTGGCCATGCGACGCAGCCTGCCCCGCTGACGCTGCGTCACCAACACCTCCGGTGGAACAGGACAGCGAGAACCCCGGGTCTTTACCTCCACGAAAACCACCATCCTGTCCCGGACCAGGACCAGGTCGATTTCACCCCCGGGCCGGCGGAACCTACGGTGGAGGCATTGATAGCCGCACATTTCAAGGAATTGGCGGGCAGCATCTTCACCCCATTCTCCCAGGGAATGCTGCTTGGACATGTGGCCAGCTCTCTTTCGGGGAGGAAATCAAGTCAGATCAGGAGATCACCGGATCCTGTACAGCAAGGGGAGTGCCTGCCGGCCGACGGTTATCATCATACACAGCGGCAGCAAGTGATTCGGGGATAATACGGGTTAAAACAGATGACCCTGATCGAGTTCAGCGACCGGACGGTAGCTGAAGCGGTGCAGTGGGCATGGTCCGAGGCGTGCCAGGGCGCGCCTGTGTGTGGCTGCCCCATAGCCCTTGTGGGAAGCGAAACCATAGTCTGGAAAACGTCGGTCCCAGGCGGCCATCACCCGATCCCGCAGAACTTTGGCCACTACGCTGGCCGATGCGACGGCGGCGCTGGTGGCATCTCCTCTGACCAGAGCTTCGGTGGGAAAAGGGACCTCCGGCACCTGCAGACCATCCACCAGGACGAGATCCGGCCGGTGATTCAGACGGGCTACCGCACCGGCCATGGCGCGCAGGGTCGCGCGCAGGATATCCGTACGGTCGATTTCCACCGAAGAAACTGCGCAAGCGCCCCAGCTGATGGCGTTTGCCTGGATCTGTTCATATAAACCTTCACGTTGGCGAGCGGTCAGGTTTTTGCTGTCGTCCAATTCGTCAGGACACCAGCGGTCCGGAAGAATGACGGCGGCGGCGATCACCGGACCTGCCCAACAACCACGTCCCGCCTCGTCGACACCCGCAAGCAACCGCTGGCCCCGGCCGGTCTTTTTCCGGTCGAAAAGCGCCAGGGAACCTAAGGCGGGCACCGTAGCCTACCGGCGGGCTTCGCGGATCCTGGCCTTCCGGCCGGTCCGGCCGCGCAGGTAGTAGAGCTTGGCCCGGCGAATCCGGCCTCTCTTCTTCACCGTGATGGAATCAACGTTAGGGGATTCCAGCGGGAAAATCCGCTCGACCGCGATCCCTCCGGAAATCTTGCGCACCGTGACCGAGGCCTCGCGCCCGGTGCCGCTGGTGGCGATCACCGCTCCGATGAAATTCTGGATCCGGCTCTTGCCGCCTTCCTTGATCCGCACCGCGACGTTGATGGTGTCACCGATGTTGAAATCCGGAAGATCGTCACGCAGGCCCTCTGCCCGCATCTGCTCGACGATGTTCATCACTGCCTCCAATTAATGCCTGTCCGGCGTAATACTCGACTACTGTCATTCCGCATCGTTTCCGGGGTCCGGATCCGCCAGATCCGGCCGCCGCAAGCGAGTTCGTGCGGCGGCCTGTTCGCGCCGCCACTTTTCGATGTTGCCGTGGTGACCGGACAACAGGACATCCGGCACCTTGAGTCCGCGGAACTCGGGCGGCTTGGTGTACCACTGGCAATCCAGGCCACCTCCGCGGGATTCTGTGAAGCTGTCGTTGCCGGCCGAGTCCCCGTTGTGCAGGACACCCTCGATCCGTCGCACCAGCGCATCGGCGATCACAAGGGCCGGAAGTTCCCCACCCGACAGGACGTAGTCCCCGATAGACACTTCCCGGGTAACCACCAGTTCCCGCGCCCGCTCATCGATGCCCTTGTAATGACCACAGATCAGGATCAGTTCACCCTTCTCCAGGACATCGTCCAGCAGTTCCAGGGTAAGGGCCTCGTCGAAGGTCTCACCCTGCGGGGTGGTCAGAATCACCGTGGCGTCGTCTCTACAGCGGACCGACTCCACGGCCTCTACCACCGGCGGCGCCATCATGATCATGCCGGCCCCACCGCCGTAGGCCGAATCATCGACGGTGCGATGTTTGTCGACCGCGAAAGCCCTGATGTCGACGATTTCGTACTCAACCAGGCCCTGCCTGGCCCCTCGCCCCGGTATGCTTGTCTCCAGCACGGTGCGAACCATGTCCGGAAAGAGGGTCAACACCTTGATGACAGGTGCTTCAGCCGGTTTGGACATCGAGCAGTCCTTCCGGGGGGTCGATCACCAAGACTCCCTCGAGCCCTTCGTCGGGCCGCAGGATCGGTTCGACCGCCGGGATCAGGATTTCCTTTCCCGCTTCCCGGGGATCGGGAATCACCAGCAGGAAACCGGCGCCGGTGAACCGGACCTCCTCGACCGTGCCAACCGTGCTGCCCGCCACGGTCATAACTTCCCGGCCCAGGTACCGAAAAGGCAAGCCTCCGGCCGGACGGGGAAAATCGGGCTCCAGGTAGCTTACACTCATGAAACCCAACTCCCGGCCAACGAGCGCTTCAGCGGCGTTCCGGTCGTCGACTGTCTCGACCTTGACCGCCTCGCAGCTGCCGGCGGGGCGGTGCCGCTCGATTTTCGCCGGTTCGCCGTCTCCCCAGACGAGGTACGGACTGTCGAGAAGGGCCTCGTGGAAATCCAACAGAGGGAAGAGCTTGGATTCACCCTTCAACCCGATGGCTTTGACCACCTCGCCGATGACGATGAAACGGCTCATTACCCTGTCACTCAACGATTTCCAGGCCGATCCGTTGGTCTGTATGGGCACTGACCGCCGTCAGCAGCACACGCATGGCCTGGGCGGTCTGCCCGCCCTTGCCGATGACCTTCCCCAGATCCGCTTCATTGACGCGCACCTGGTAGATGTCCCGGTCCTGGCGCCTGACGATATCGACGGTCACATCGTCGGGATGCTCCACCAGATTTACCACCAGATAGGAGATGAGTTCGAGAACCCGCTCCTGGCCAATGTTCAACAGGTCTTCTTCGTCCCCGGACGGTTCGTCCTCGTGACCGATCTCCTGCTCGTCGGCGATGTTTTCTTCCGGACCATTCATTTGTCCTCTTCCTTTTTCACTTCTTCAGCTTCGGCGACTTCAGGCTCAGCGCTCTTGGCGGGAGCTTCTTCAGC
>CBDUYZ010000143.1:0-6581 GCA_965371575.1 uncultured bacterium | reverse complement strand
GTGGTCCCGCTTCCGCGCGCAATCCGCTTGCGGCGCGAACCGTTGATGATGTCAGGCTTGCGACGTTCTCCGAACGTCATCGAATTGATGATCGCCTCGACCTTGCCGAACTGTTTGTCGTCCACCTTGGCCTTGTCCAGGACGTCACTGTTCATGCCTGGCATCATATTCAGGATCCCCTTCAGGGGACCCATCTTCTTCATTTGTTTGATCTGGGCCTGGAAGTCCTCAAGGTTGAACTCACCCTGGATGAAGCGACCGGCCAGGTGCTCGGCCTCCTCCAGATCCATTTTCTCCTCGGCCTGTTCGATGAGGGTCAGCATATCCCCCATCCCCAGGATCCGGCCGGCCATGCGATCGGGATGGAAGACCTCGAGGTCTTCCAGTTTCTCCCCCACGCCGACCATCTTGACGGGCTTGCCGGTGACCTCCAGCACGCTCAGGGCCGCTCCGCCCCGGGCGTCGCCGTCCATCTTGGTCAGGATCACCCCGTCGAAGTCCAGCCGCGCGGCGAAGGTATTGGCGATGTTCACGGCTTCCTGGCCGGTCATCGCGTCCAGCACCAGCAGCTTCTCATCCATCGGCACCGTCTTGACGATTGACTCGAGCTCGCTCATCAACGTGTCGTCGATGTGCAGACGGCCCGCCGTGTCGACGATCAGGCAATCGCATTTGTTGTCCTTGGCGCGCCGCATGCCCAGCTTGACGATCTGCGCCACGTTCTTGCGTTCCCGATCGCT
Source organism: uncultured bacterium (assembly GCA_965371575.1). GTDB lineage: Bacteria > Krumholzibacteriota > Krumholzibacteriia > LZORAL124-64-63 > LZORAL124-64-63 > JAGLCY01. The sequence continues at coordinate 5,841 of CBDUYZ010000143.1, read as the reverse complement.
GTGTACGGACACGTCGATGCTGTCGGCGATCACGTGCAGCTGCTCAATGGCGGCCGGACGGTAAATGTCCGCTGCCACAAGCATGGGCTTGCGACCTTCTTTCTTGAGCCGAAGAGCCAGCTTCCCGCAGAAGGTCGTCTTGCCCGATCCCTGCAATCCCATGACCATGATGGTGCTCAGGCCTTTGGTCTGAGCCTTGGCGGGATCCAGGTTGAGTTCCGCGGCCTGCCCACCCAGCAACGCCGTCAACTCCTCGTTGACGATCTTTACCACCTGTTGAGCCGGCGTCAGGCTGCCGATCACGTCCTGACCGGTTGCCTTCTCGCCGATGGCCGAGACGAGTTTCTTGGCCACCGCGAAGTTCACGTCCGCCTCGAGCAGGGCCAAACGTACCTCGCGAAGGGCTTCCTCGATATTGTCTTCAGTCAGACGGTCCTGGCCGGCCAGCTTCTTCATGGTCCGGTCGAGTCGTCTGGTCAGTTCCTGAAACAAAATTCGCTCCGGGCCGGGTCGATCCGACCAAGCAAACACACAGATACGCACCGAACCGACGGGCTGGAAAAATCGCTTCCCGCCATCGGCTCGCTGGCGCAGTCTGTTGGACTACATCAAGTTGCGGAAGCCAGGGCCCACTTCGCAGGGGTCCTGGGCCCCATCGAGGGTTTTCCGCAGGAGAAGCAATCTAACATTATGTCCTCAAATAAGCAAGTACAGGCGGGTTAATGGGGTTACCGGGACGATAGGCGCCTGATTCAGAAGGAAAGGAAAAACAGGTCCGCCTGAACCGGTTGATGGTTGAAGTAGGCAGTACCCTCCGGATAATAATCCACGAACAAGGGAAATTCCTCCGTGGGTTTGGTCCAAAGCAGACTGAAAGGCCGGGTGCCCTCGGGATGACCGGCTATTTCCATGAGCAGGAGTTTGCCGGCCGTGCCGGAAATGGGCTCGAACGAGAACCGGATTTTTTTGGTGCGTGTTTCCAGGGGAACATTGATGGGTAACTGCTGAATCGGTCGCCTCCCCTTGGTCCCGATGAGTTCATAAAAGGTCAGCACAAAGGAAATCGGGTAGGGATACGGACCTGGCGAACGGAACGCCAACTCCACCCCATTGAGATCGAAATCAAGGACCCGGAATGACTGGGCAATGGAAACACCTGGTCCAAGGGCCGAACTGGGGCTGTTGTACATTTCCTGGGCCGCTCCCGGCAGGCGAGCTTCGACCTCCGGGCTCCGGTCTCCCACTGCCGGGGCTCGGATGGCCACAAAGAATGTTTCCCCTTCGGTCATGTACTCTTCAACCAGTTCGTACTGCCGGCGCAGATGGGTCCACAAGGTCGGCGCCAAGCCCTGCATGTTGGTCACCCCCGACACGAAACCGCGCGCGCTACCCAGTATCGCCACTGGAGGCCCGCTTCTCTCGAGATCGGCGATGACCGCTGCCGGGTCCCGCACTTCACCCCCCAGCAGGGTGGCTTGCGCCGTGGCCAGCGGAGCTCCCAACACGAACTGCAGACCGGGGTGGGCCGGCCACACCAAGACAGGGGATCGACCGTCCCAGGCCAACTCGGAACAAAGCGCCTCCAGATTTTCTGCCCGGCGTGATTCCAGATGGATCCTCGCGGAAGCACGCTCCCACCGCACCAGACCCGGTCGATCCAAGTGGGTGGCCAGCCATACCTGTTCGCCGAACAACGGTGCGACCACGACCACGAAAAAGATACCGGCCAGAACGCCCCGCACCGCCCGTCCACCCGGCACCCGGGAAATCAGCACGGGCACGGCAAGTAGGGTACCGAACCAAACCAGGCGCAGGTGGTGAATGTCTCCCCGGGCCAGCAGGGTGATCCACCCGGACAGAACCAGGGCCAGCAAGGGCCCCAGGCGCGAATCACCGAACCTGCGCACTGAAAACAGGAGCGCCACGGGAATCAGCCAAACCAGAATGAACATGGCTCGAAACCCCAGCGCCCGCTGCCACGAATGCCCTGGCCAGGCCCCGGCGAGGACTTCCCCCGTATAGTGGCCGGAGAACGGGCTGCGCAGCAGAGGGTCGTGAAGAAAACTCCCGTACCAGGATACTCCCATAGCATCACCGAACCGGGTCAGGGGATAAACGACGGTACTCCAGAAGGCCTCGTCCAGGATGCCCTGCACCAGGCAGACCAGCGCCGCAACCCCCAGCACGGCCCCCAGACCACCGGCGATGCCGAGGACAGGCAGGGCGGGCCGATCTTTGTTTTCCAGGATCAAACGCCGCGAAAACAGCCACCCCGCCACCAGGATGACTGCGCCGTATCCGGCCATGTCCAGGCCGAAAAGGCAAAGCCCCCCCCAGGCCAACCCCAGAACCGTTGCCGCGCGCCGGGCCGGTGGCCGCGCAAGTGCCCGCCCGACAAGAGCGGCGAAAAGGGCGGCGGCGAGATAACGGGGATGGACAGGCCCAATGGCGACCACTCCCAGAGGCACCAACCACGACCAGCGGCCAGCCCCCAGTCGACGGGTGTACCAGAAACCGCACAGGGAGGCCGTTCCATCCAATATGGCCTTGAAGACGGCAAGGGTGAGAGCGCTCTTGCCCAGGATCAGGAAGAACGGAACCAGCAGGAAATAGCGAGCGGGGCCATAGATCGAAAAAAGATCCCCGTACAGGGTCCCCCCTTCGGCAATGATGTTGGTCCCCAGAAGCCACAGGCCATCATCGAGCAGATTCAGCCCCTGGCGATGAACAGACAGCCCCACCAGGCAAGGGACCAGAAAAACGGCGGCGCTGACAAGTAGGGATGTGCGCCAGCGGACCCTCATTTGGAATGCCCGAGCTGGACGACCCTTGCGGAGCGGTCCTCGGCGCCGAACAGCCAGGAACCCGACACCAGGATATCCGCTCCCGCCTCCCGGCAGAGGGCGCCCGTCAGAGCGTTGATGCCCCCGTCGACGGAAATCAGGAACTCGCGGCCCTCGTTCTGCCGACGGCGATTCAGCTCGGCGATCTTCTCAACGGCGTGAGGATCAAACTCCTGTCCCCCGAAACCCGGTTCCACGCTCATGACCAGGACCAGGTCCAATCGGTCCAGATGGGACAGGATGTCGTCGACCGGCGTACCGGGCTTCAGGGAAATCCCTCGTCTGAGCCCCAGGGCGCCGATCCGGTCCAGGAACGCCTCCACATCACCGGCAGCTTCGACGTGGATGGTGATCGCGTCGACCCCGGCCTTGGCGAAGGAATCGAGGTAACGGCCGGGGTGGGTTATCATCAGGTGGGCGTCCAGCGGCAGGGCGCTGATCCGGCGGATGGCCTTGCAGATGAAAGGCCCGAAGGTGAGGTTGGGCACGAAATGGCCATCCATGACGTCCAGGTGAAACAGGTCCGCACCGGCGGCAGTCATGTCGTCAATATCGGCTTTCAGGTCTGCGAAATCCGCCGACAGCAGGGACGGCGCCACATGCGCCCGACCGTCAGCGGGACGAGGCAACCAGTTCAAGGCGCTCTCCTTTGCGGATCCGCTCACCGGCGGGTGGATGCTGCGACAAGACAAGATTGGGAGCCGAACGTGAGGTTCGCTCATAGGTGACCGGTGCCAGAATGAAACCGGCGTTGGATATGATCTGACGGGCTTTGTAGAGAGGTATGCCCCTCAGGTCTGGCATCCTGAGCAGTTCGGATGCCGCCGGTTCGGCCACGACCAGGTCCACCACGGCGCCCTTGTACAGATCAGTTCCCGCCACGGGATTCTGGTAGGCGACCACCGGCTGGGTGGTTCTCTGCCGACGGATCTTCAACACCCGGCCCATCCTGAAATTTTCCCGCTGCAGGGTGATTTCGGCCTGGCGCAGACTCAGTCCCGCCAACGTAGGCAATTTACCAACCGGCGGTCCGCTGCTGGTCACCACGCGAACTGTGCGCCCGCCGCGGATCCGGGCTTCCGCAGAGGGGATCTGGTCCAGAATCATCCCCACCGGAACGGAGGGATGGGCCCTTTGCCGGGCGACCTCCACCTCCAGGCTCAGGCTCCGCAACTGGATCTCTGCGCCCAAGACGGTCATGCCCCGGATATCCGGCATGGTCACGACCTTGTTGCTGTGGACCAGCGAGGGCATCACCAGGAAGTTCACCAGCAGCAACAGGGCCCCCCCGGTCAAAACCAGGGACGCCAACAGCAGCAGGAGTTTCCACAACTTCACGGGTTCATCCCTTCTTTCGCATCCGGGCGGCGAAAAATCCGTCTCCCAAATCTTCCCCCGGCAGCCAGAGCCGACGCCAGTGACCGTCAGTGGCCGGGGCGGGATCCAGGTCCGGGTTTTCCGCGAGCAGACTGTCAACCACTTCTTCGTTCTCCTCCGGCTCCACCGAACAGGTCGCGTACATCAACAGGCCGCCAGGCCTAAGCAACTCGGCCGCCTTGCCGGCCAGTTCCAAAAGCGCCACGGCCTTCAGGGACGGAACATGGCTTGCAAGCTTCCAGCGTCCATCAGGGTGATGTCGTAGCACACCGGTGCCGCTGCAGGGGCCGTCAAGGAGCACCGCGCCGAAAATTCCGGGGCTGAACGGAGCCTCCTTACCGTCCGCTAATAACACGTCCACCCGGTCAGTCTCAATCCTTTTAATGGTGGATGCCAACAGCCGGATGCGGTCCGGATGTCGATCCATTGCAACTATCCTGCCCTGCCCGGGCCACCGGGACGCGAGAAATGCTGATTTCCCACCCGGGGCCGCGCACATGTCCAGCACCGGATGTTCCCCCGCCCGCAGGCGATCAGCAGGGTCGCAGGCCAGCCAGGTTGTCGCTGTCTGAACCGTCGGATCCTGGACAATCAGCCAAGGAAAACGCCCCAGGATTTCATCCAACCGGGCCCGCCCGAGCCGCTGCGTGGCGACCAGAGTTCTGGCCCGGGAACCACTGGTGACCGGACAATCCGCCTCGGCCAGAAGCCGGACGGCCTGCACAGGATCGGCGGGAAACAGTACATGGAACGCCAGGGGTACGGGCTGGTTGTTCCAGGTGCAGATGGTCTCCGTCTTCTCCCATCCGTATTGGGAAATCCATTTCCTGACCAGCCACAGAGGGTGGGACTGCCAGGCGGCCAGGCCGGCGGCCCGGTCACCGCCAGGCACTTCAAAAAACTGACGCAACTTTCTTTCGCGCTCGGCGGGGTCGAGCCGATTTTCGTCATCTTCGCCCAACACCTCTCGCCGCACGCTCTGCAGCAGCCCGTTGACGAAAGGTAGCTTGCCCGCCCCCGGCCGACGCCTGCAAAGTTCTCCCGCCTGGTGTATGGTCGCGTAGACGGGCACAGCCCCTTGGCCGAACATCTGGTGAAGTGACATGCGCAGCAGGGAAACGGTGGGGGAATCGGTCGGAGGTTTCCTGCGGGCGAAACGAGCGATGAGGTGGTCGTACCGGCCTCGCCACTGCAAGGTTCCCCGCACCAGTTCGGTCAGGAAGGCGCGGTCCCGCGGATCAGATGTCCGATCCAGCCTGCGGGACAGCTCCGGATCCAAAGGCTGTCCCCGGTCCACGGCGATCAGGATATCATGGGCCTGCCGGCGAACCGGGTCGGCCTTCATGAGCGCAGCACGTCCCCAGTGGAAATCTTGAAGCCGCGCAGGAACTCATCTACACGCAGGGGCTTGCGGCCCGGACACTGCAGACCGGTCAACAGTAACGATCCTTCGCCGCAGGCCACGATCACGCCCTCGGGGACGATATCCAGCACCGTCCCGGGGACTTTGCCCGAGCTGTTGAAGGACATGGGACGAGCTTCGGTGATCTTGAGGAGCTTCTCACCCAGGTAGGGGGTGGTGCCCGGCCAAGGGATCAGGGAGCGGATCTGGTTATGGACG
>CBDUYZ010000142.1:0-6608 GCA_965371575.1 uncultured bacterium | reverse complement strand
GCGGCCCTTCTTGGCGGTGAACGCGGGCATCTGCCGGAACCGGGCCGCAGGCTACTGGAAAACCTGGGAAAAGGTCTTCGATTCCTCTGTCAACGCCTTGGGGTTCGGGGCGCGGGCCGGATTCCTGGTCGCCGGCTTCGAGATCAGCGCCGTTTACAACGTGAACCGCTTCGACACCTGGCGCTTCTTCGACACGGGATTCGAGGAAAGCTATGTCTGGGATAATCTGGTCATCAGGGTGGGCTGGATCATTCCCTTCAATTAAAAGACCGCCGGTTGGTTCAACCAGCGGTCTTATATGCCGTTGCAGCAGGCCTGAAGAACGCTTCACACGCTCGACAAGCAGGCTCGATCAGAACAGGATGGGCTTCCCGGGTTGTCCGGGCGCCCCTTCATCAGGCACGTATGGGTCACTGGCTACCGAGAAGAGGCCTTGGCGGTCCGAGGCATCCACACCCGCGACGCGGATCTGGTGGGACTGGCCCAAAGCGGCGGACAGGGTGTAGCTGTTTTCGGTCGCCGTGCCGACCTGGACCCACTGTCCTTCGTTGATCGAATGCTCCACCACATAGAATTCGACAGTTGTACCAGTGGTGGGCGCGGTCCATGTATAGTTGATCGGCATCTCGGTCTGCGCCAGGGACGATGCGGCCGGCAGCATTACCGCAAGCAGCACCGCGAACATTGTGATTTTCAGCAGGGTGATGGTTCGCATTTCTTCAGATTTCCTTTGCGTGCCCGCGGGGTGAATCCGGGCGGGGCGTTGTCGATGGACTCGGGTTGCGATTTCTGACCCGAAATTGCAATCAGGGTGCCAGCGCTCGCTGCCTTGCGGGCCGCCGGGAGAACTCGGTGCGAGCAATAGTCTTTGCGGAGCAGAATATTTCGGGATGCCGGAAATGATCAGAAATCCACTGCCCCACCCCGGCAAGAAATCTGTGAAAATGGCATGGCTATCTTGCATGTTGCATCACGACACCGCAGGCCAGGAGCGAAGATCAAAGTCTGTAACACTCTTGTGATACAATCAGTTAACGACCTGCTGCAGTGCGGCTTCCGGCAGAAATGTTCCGGCCTGCGGTTCGTTTCCCATAGTGCCCGGAAGGGGTCCGAACTTCCTCCTGCGATCCTGTCATCACCCGGTGGTGGCGGTGATCCGGACCGGCAAATCGGACTTGTGGAGCGGCAGCCGGGAGATGACATTGTGAGAAACCGTAGCGCCTAACCCGGATTATTCATGAATCGCCTACTGCTGCTGCGTATGATAAGATTTGACAGCACCTTCTCGGTTTTGCTTCCTCAACGTACCTACGGGTACGCCTCGGTCCCAAAACACTGTGAGGGCACTGTCAAATCTTATCATACACATCCTCGCTACGGCGATTCATGAATAATCCGGGCTAAGTATCTGAACCGGGAAAGGGAACCGAGATGAACCAGGAAGTGCGTGACCTGTGGCCGGAACTTATGTGGATCAAGGACGAGGAACTACGCGAAGCCACGGCCAGGACGTGGGAACTGGCCCTGGAGCGCAGTCCCTTGACTGTCGAGGATCTAAACACCATCCCCTTCACCCTGCTGGTGCCCGGCCTGAAGGTTTCCTTCATGGCCCACAAACGCTGTGTGGTGCACATCGCGCGGTACTCCGCCGCCAAGATGAGCAGTTTCTTCGGCGATGATCTGCCTACCGACACCGATGTCACGGTGGCGGGGGCCATCCTGGCGGATGTGGGCAAGCTGCTGGAATACGACCTCAAGGACGGGAAGTCCTGCCAGAGCGAGACTGGCAGGTATCTGCGCCATCCGTTCACCGGCGTGGCGCTGGCAATGGAGGCCGGGGTGCCCGATAATGTGTGCCACATCATCGCCGCCCATGCAGGAGAAGGCGATATGGTCAAGCGCACCGCCGAGGCCTATGTGGTCCACCACGCGGATTTCATGACCTTTTTGCCCTTCAAGAACAAATAGAAGGGAAATCCGCCGGAAAATACTTGGCGCAGGACCCAGTTCTTGTATATCTAGAACGCAATCGAATGCCATTTTCCGGGCCCGGCCCGTGCTCCAATCATCGCCAGGAGGAATACCATGGCTGACAATACCGATAAAGTGGCCGACAACGTCGACGGTGCGTGGTTCGTGGACACCAACTGCATCGACTGCGATCTGTGCCGCCAGACGGCTCCGGACAATTTCGAGCGCAACGAGGACGACGGCTACTCCTACGTCCACAAGCAGCCCGACGGCGAAGAAGAGACCCAGGCCTGCCAGGACGCCCTGGAGGAGTGCCCGGTCGAAGCCATCGGCGACGACGGTTAGCCGGCTTTCCTGGTGCCTGACACAGGTTCACAATCCTCGGAATCGGCCCGCCCTGGTGGCGGGCCGGCCTTTTTTGTGGAAACTTAATCATCTTGATATGGTTTGAAGATCGCCGAGTTAGCCAGCGAGCAACCAACATCCGGACCGGTGTCCGGTTAGGGAGGAACCCCATGTACATATTCGCCATTGGTCGCGGCATCCTGGTCGGGATCGCCGCCGTATTGCTGATCGCCATGACGGCGCCCGTGGTCACGGCCCAGGGCCCGGTGGATGGTCAGCTGCACTCCTACGCCGACGTGGCGGAAGTGACCATGCCGGCCGTGGTCAACATTTCCACCGACAAACTGGTCGATAACGATTTCCAGCATCCCTTCATGGACGACCCCATGTTCCGGCGGTTCTTCAACATGCCGGATGACGACATGCACAACAACCAGGAGCGGCTGGAGCATTCCCTCGGGTCGGGCATCGTGATCTCGTCCGACGGGTACATCCTGACCAACAACCACGTGGTGGAGAACGCCAGCAAGATCCGTGTGACCTTCCTGGGAGAAAAGGAGTACGAGGCCGAGATCATCGGCACCGATCCGCCGACTGATGTGGCCCTGATCAAGATCGACGCGGAGGGTTTGCCCGTGATCCGAATCGGCGAAAGCGATAAGTTGCGGATCGGCGACCAGGTCATGGCCATCGGCAACCCGTTCGGTGTGGGCCAGACGGTGACCCTGGGCATTGTCAGCGCTTTGGGCCGCAACATCGGGTTGATGGACTACTCGGATCTGATCCAGACCGACGCCTCCATCAACCCGGGCAACAGCGGCGGTGCCCTGGTGGACATGCAGGGCAACCTGGTGGGCATGAACGCCGCCATCTTGAGCCGCAGCGGCGGTAGCCAGGGCATCGGTTTCGCCATCCCGACGAGCATGGCCATGCGCATCGTCACCTCGCTCAAGGAAACGGGTTCCGTACAGCGGGCCTACCTGGGCGTCATACCGCAGCCGGTGGACCAGTCCATGGCCGATTACTACGGCATGGATCGCCCCCGCGGCGTGCTGATCACCCAGGTCAACGAGGACACTCCGGCCGACCGGGCCGGTCTGGTTGATGGAGACATCATCCTGAGCGTCGACGGCCGGGAGATCAAGAATCCCAGCATGCTGCGCAACGTGATCAGCCTGTCGGAGGTGGGCCAGGAAGTTGATCTGGCCATCGTGCGCGACGGCAGTGAAAAGAACGTCTCGGTCAAGTTGGAGAAATTCCCTGATCCTGAGCAGCTCGCCCAGACTGACACGCCGGCCGAACATGACGAGGACGAGACTATCGACGGCGTGACAGTGCGGGAGCTGACCAACCGCATGCGGTCCATGATGGATCCCGCGCTCGAGGACATCGAGGGCCTGCTGGTCATCGGCGTGGAACAGACCAGCAACGCGGCCCGTGAAGGACTGGACGAGGGCGATATCATCCAGGAAGTGGGCCGGGAGCCTGTGACCACCCTGAAGGAGTTCCGGAAGGCCCTGGGCGAGAACACCGACCGGCCGGTCTTCATGCGGGTCTACAAGCCCCGGCAGCGGCAGAGTACATTTATCGCCGTGCCCCGGTAGGGGGCGGACCAACCGCCCAGCAAGGAGCACCGATGAACCGCATTCTCACCGTCATTCCGGTCATGATCCTGCTTTTGATCCTGACCACCGGTTGCGGCGAAAAGATCAAGCAGGATAAGGCCGCCCCCACCGTCGAGGAGTCCACCCTGACGAAGGTCGGCCAGAGCGCGCCCGATTTCACGGTCGCCACCCTGGACGGTGGCGAGTTCAGCCTGTCCGACCAGCGGGGCCGGGTCGTGCTGGTCAACTGGTTCGCGACCTGGTGCCCGCCCTGCATCGAGGAGATGCCCCATCTGCAAAAAGAGGTGTGGGAAGAATTCCGGGGATCCGACTTCGCCATGGTATCGATCGCGCGTGAGGAATCCGTCCAGATCGTGAAACCTTTCGTGACCGAACACGCCGTGACCTGGCCCTTCGCCGTTGATCCCGCGCGCGAAGCCTATGCCAAGTACGCCGCGGCCTACATTCCGCGGAACCAGGTCATCGACCGGGCGGGGACCATCATTTTCCAGTCCCAGGGGTTCGAAAAAGAAGAATTCGCGGAGATGGTAGAGGTGATCCGGAAGGAAACCGGCGCCGAATGATCAACCGTCTTCGTATCGAGCCCCGTGCTGTTTGATCTTCAACAGTTCCAGCGCAACGGTATCCCTGCACCACACCCGCCTCTTGACCGATTTCCCCGCAACGGCGACATTGGAGTCCCGCTCCTTCGGTCGGACAGATTTACCGAAAGGTATCGGACGGATGAAGACCTATCTGCGCATGCTGAGAATGATCAAGCCATACACCATCCAGCTCGTGCTGGCCGTGGTGTTCATGGTCGTGTTCTCGTTCATGAGCATTTTCAGCATAACGATGATTTCCCCGTTCCTGGAGACGCTGTTTCTAAAAAGCGGCACCGAAACGACAGTCGGGGTCATCGCCGGTCCGACGGAATCGCCCCTGGCCGTCCCTGGCGAAGCCGGCCCGCCCGCCGAATCCGACGATGAGCGCCGCGCGCGCTACGATAGCCTGAAGGACAGTTTTTCCGGCCTCGACTCGCTGAAATTCAAGTTCAAGGACTGGGCCTCGAGAAACATGCTCCAGGGCACCAAGCAGGAAGCCCTGCTGCGCATCTGCATCACGTTCTTCCTGCTGGCCCTGGCCAAGAACCTGTCCTGCTACATCCAGGAAGTGCTGATGGTCTACGTGGGACAGGCGGTGATCCGCGACCTCCGCAACCAGCTCTACCTGAAGCTGACATCGATGCCCATGTCGTTCTTCCACAAGCACAAGGCCGGCGAGCTGATCAGCCGCGCCACCAACGACGTGATGGTCGCCCAGCAGTGCGTGGGTCTGAGTTTCACGAAGCTGATCAAGGACCCCATCTTCCTCATCATGTACCTGGCCGTGGCCCTGATTCTGAGCTGGAAACTGACGCTGATGGCGCTGGTGCTGATGCCGGTGAGTCTGGCGGTGATCATCCGCATCGGCAAGAAGCTGCGCCGTCTCAGCTACCGGCAGCAGGAGCAGATGGCCCATTTGACCAGCACCCTGCAGGAGACGGTGTACGGCATCCGCGTGATCAAGGCCTTTGCGATGGAAAAGTTCGAAAACCGCAAGTTCATCGCCCAGTCCCAGGATTTGTTCAAGCAGGTGTTCCGCATCAACTACACGATGAAGGCTTCGTCGCCGCTCACCGAACAGATGTCCATGGTCGTCGCCCTGTTCCTGCTGTGGTTCGGCGGCAGCAAGGTGTTCACCGGCGGCATCATGGCCCCGGATCTGTTCATAGTGTTTCTGTTCATGATCTTTTCGATGGTGCGACCCATCAAGAGCCTCGGCGCGGTCAACAACGAGATCCAGACGGGCATGGCGGCGGCCGACCGTATTTTCCAGGTGATCGACACGGAACCCGAGGTGGCCGACTGCGAGGCGGGCTTCAAACTGACCAAGGCGGCGGGCCGTGTCGAGTTCGAGAACGTGAATTTCTCGTACATCGCGGGCGAGCCGGTGCTGCGGGACATTTCCCTGCATGTCGAGCCGGGCGAAGTGGTGGCCCTGGTGGGCAGCAGCGGGTCGGGCAAGAGCACGCTGGTCGATCTGATTCCCGGCTTCTACAACCCGGACAGCGGCCGCGTGCTGATCGACAGCCATGACGTTCGCGAACTGAACCTGAGCTCCCTGCGGTCCAACATGGGCATCGTCACGCAGGAAGTGATCCTTTTCCACGACACCGTCCTGAACAACATCGCCTACGGGATGAAGGATGTCCCGCTGGACGACGTCAAGGCGGCGGCCAGGGCCGCCAACGCGGACGAGTTCATCGAGAAGTTGCCCGACGACTACGACACCATCATCGGCGACCGCGGCTTGAAATTGTCCGGCGGCCAGCGCCAGCGCATCAGCATCGCGCGCGCGATCCTCAAGAATCCGCCCATCCTGCTCCTGGACGAGGCGACCAGCGCCCTGGACACCGAGTCCGAGCACCTGGTGCAGGAGGCCATCGACCGTCTGGTCCGGGACCGGACGACCATCGTCATTGCCCACCGTCTGTCCACGATCCAGAACGTCGACCGGATCTATCTGCTGGAGGCTGGACGTGTGGTGCAGGTGGGCACCCACGACGAGTTGCTGGCCCGGGGCGGGCGCTACAAGAAGCTCTACACGATGCAGTTTCAGAGATAATCTGAGACGCCGTCAGTTCTC
>CBDUYZ010000141.1:0-6619 GCA_965371575.1 uncultured bacterium | reverse complement strand
CGGCCCCCTCAAGGATGCGGGTTGTACCGTCGTTCACGTAGTGGCCAGCCCGGCCCTGGCGACCAAGTGCCAGACCGCCGGGTGCGACGCCATCGTCTGCGAGGGGTTTGAGGCGGGTGGGCATAACGGGCGCGAGGAGATCACCACCATGGTTCTGGTGCCGGAATGCGTTGCCGCCGTGGACATCCCGGTGATTGCCGCCGGGGGCATCGCCACTGGACAGCAGCTGGCCGCCGCCCTGGCCCTGGGCGCCGACGGCGTGCAGATCGGCTCCCGTTTCGCCGTTTCCTTGGAATCCAGCGGTCACGAACTATTCAAACAGGCCGTGGTCGACGCAGGTTCGGGAGATACCCAGCTGGTGCTCAAGTCCCATGTGCCGGTCCGCTTGCTGAGAAACGAGTTCCGCGACCGGATCACCGCCCTGGAAACCGCCGGGGCAGACCGGGACGAACTGGTCGCCGAGCTCGGCACCGGCCGGGCTCGCCGGGGCATGCTCGAGGGTGACCTGAAGGAGGGCGAACTCGAGATCGGCCAGGTCTCGGGTCTGATCGACGACATTCCCCCCGTGGCCGCCATCATGGACCGCCTGTTGGCCGGCTATGATGAAGCACTCAATAAATTACACCCCAACACCTGATGTCGATTGGAGAACCGCTTGGATAGCACAGCGTCCGCAACCAAAGTATCGATCTGGCGCCAGTTCCCGCCGGCCTTCTGGGCCGCCAACGTCATGGAGATCTTCGAGCGTATGGGCTGGTACGGTTTCTACGCCGTCAGCAGCCTGTATCTGACCGGGGCGGTGGCCGATGGCGGATTGGGACTTTCGAGCGAGGACCGCGGGGTCATCCAGGGTCTGGCCACGTTCTTTCTCTACCTCTTTCCTGCGGTTTTCGGCGCCTTGGCCGACCGCTACGGCTTCAAGCGCATGTTCCTGGCATCGACCTTGGTGATGATTCCCGGCTACCTCATGCTGGGCATCCCCAACGGCTTTTGGGGCTTTTTGGCGGTCTACTTCCTGGTCGCCATCGGCCACGGAATGTTCAAACCCGTGGTGATTTCAACCGTGGCCAAGAGCACCACGGAGAAGACCGGCAGCATTGGTTTCGGCATCTTCTACATGATGGTCAACATCGGCGGGTTCCTGGGCCCGATCGTGGCCGGTATCGTCCGCGGCTGGGATTGGCAGTACGTCTTCTATTGCTCGGCCGGATGGATTCTGCTGATGGGCGTGATCGCCATGGTGGTCTACAAGGAGCCACCGCGCGATGAGGAGGCTGAGTCGCGGCGCTCCCTGGGCGAGGTCTTCCGGGGGATGATGGGGCTGGTGGGCAACGGCCGGTTCTTCCTGCTCGTTGTCGGTCTTCTGTTCCTGCTGGTCATGGGCTCTAAGTGGCTGGAACCCCGGGTCTATCTGCCGGCGGCCGCCGGGTGGTTGATTGTCAACTTCACCTGGGATTTCGCCTCCCGTAGCCTGGCTGGATCGCAACAGGTCAACCGCCCTTGGTTCCTTGAACCCATGAAGGTCGGCGAGGGCCGCTACCTCACGTTCCTGGTCCTGATGGCCTTCTTCTGGACAAGCTTCAACCAGATCTTCATGACCCTGCCCGAGTACATTCGCGACTACGCCGACACGAGTGACCTGATACACAGCTTCGGCCCTATCGCGGGCTGGATCACCGGCGTCGCCCAGTCGATGGGCCTGGACACCAGCGACTGGGGGCGTGCGGTGCTGGAGCACGGCCAGGTCAAACCCGAACACCTGATAAACCTCAACGCCCTCGGGATCATCGTGGGGCAGGTCGCCATTGCCTACTCGGTGCGCAGGTTGGCGCCGCTGACCTGCATCATCCTGGGCAGCTTCATCACGGTCATCAGCTTTCTGCTGTACCTGATCGGTCAGGGCGGTTGGGTCATCGTAATTGCCGTGCTGGTGTTCTCGATCGGCGAGATGCTGGCCAGCCCGCGGTCCAAGGAATATGCCGGCAACATCGCACCGCCGGACAAGGTGGGCATGTACATGGGCTATTTCTACTGGTGTGTGGCGCTGGGCAACCTGTTCGGCGGGCTGCTGAGCGGCGGTCTTTACCAGCACTACGGCCCGGTCGAACGCGGGGGCGTGGACAACCCCGACGTCATGTGGGTGATCTTCGCGGCCCTGGCCATGGTTTCGGTGGTGCTGCTCTCGGTCTACGACAGGTGGATCAAGGCCCACCCACAGGATTGAGGTTGTTGTGGCCCGCGTTGAGCGAAACTTCGAACCGGTTCGGGTGACCACCGCCGAGTTGGTCGCCCACCTGGATCGGCTGTGTCCCGGCTGCGCCATCGATCTGGCCGGTGCGGTTGTCCTGCCCTGCGAACTACCGCACGCCGACCGCTGGTTCGACTGGCTGGCGGCCGGGCGGCACGCGGGCCTGGAGTATCTTACCCGTGACCCCGCCGGCCGCGCCGATCCCACCCTGGAGAATCCCTGGGGGAGGTCGGTGTTGGTATTTGCCCAGCGTTATACCGCGGGGTGGCCGGCCGCCGATCCTGCGCCCGCCGCCGGCGGCCCCGCCGGAAACCCCGACGGCCCGCCCTGGACCGAACGGGTGGCCCGCTATGCCCGGGGCCTGGACTACCATGACGTTCTGCTGAAAGACATCAAGACCGTACTGGCCGGGTTGCAGGAGGCGATCCCCGGTCTGAAGGCCTTTCCCGCCACGGACACCGGGCCTTATCTGGAGCGCGAATACGCCTGGCTGGCGGGTTTGGGTTTCCTGGGCAAGAACACCTGTCTGATCCACGAAAAGCTGGGATCGGGACTGTTCCTGGGCGTGGCTCTGACCAATCTGGAAATCCGGGGGCTGTCCGAAGGTGGTCCGGCGTCTGAACCTCTCTTCGGGGTAACCGCACGTCGCAGACGATTACCGGCCCACGCGGCCGCCAGCCATTGCGGCACCTGCACCAGGTGCATCGAGGCCTGCCCGACCGGAGCAATCGCGCCGGGCGGTGGTCTGGATGCCGGCAGCTGCATCTCCACCTGGACCATCGAATGGCGGGGGAAAGCCCCGTCCGATCGCCGCTCGGAGCAGGGCGGCATCCTGTTCGGCTGCGATATCTGCCAGGCGGTCTGCCCCTGGAACCAGCGGGCGGCGGAGAATCCGAACTCCCCGCCGGTCCGGCCGGAGTATTCCTCCTTGCCTTCCCACGCCGAAATTGGACTGGCGGATCTGATCGAACTGAGCGACGATGACTTCAGGAAGAGATTCCGGCGCAGCCCTCTTTGGCGCGGCCATCCGGAAGGTCTGCGTCTCAATGCGAAAATTGTCCGGGATAATTTCGTGCGGGGAGGGTTGCCGTGATGCGCTCAGCTGCTTGGTGGCGTAAGCTGGACAACGGCCAGGTCGCCTGCGACCTGTGTCCGATCGCCTGCCGGTTGCGCGAGGGCCAGGCCGGTCCCTGCGCCACCCGGGCCAATCATGATGGAACCATGGTCCCGCTCCACTACGGCCGCATCGTTTCGTCCGCGGTCGACCCCATTGAGAAAAAGCCCCTCTATCATTTTCATCCCGGGCGCCAGATCCTCTCGGTGGCCGCGCCCGGCTGTAATCTGCATTGCATGTTCTGTCAGAACTGGACCATCAGCCAGAAAGGTGAAGCCCCGACCATGAAAACTTCCCCGCACGACCTGGTGGCCATGGCCCAGGCGGAGAAGTCGGTGGGCATCGCCTTCACCTACAGCGAACCCCTGGTCTGGTTCGAGTTCGTCAAGGACACCGCCGGGCTCGTGCGAAAGAAGGCCATGAAGAACGTCCTGGTCACCAACGGTTATATCAATCCCGAACCCCTGGCCGAACTGCTGCCCTTGATCGATGCGGCGAATATCGACCTTAAATCCATGGACGACCTGTTCTACCGCAAGATCTGCAAGGCCCGACTGGAGCCCGTTTTGGCTTCGATCCGCCAGTTCCACGCAGCGGGAGTGCATCTGGAAATCACGAACCTGCTCATTCCGGATCACAACGACCGGGATGACCAGATCGCCGCCCTGGTGGATTTCGTGGCGGAACTGGACCCCGACATTCCCCTGCACTTTTCCGCGTATCATCCGGCCTGGAAATTGAACGCATCGCCCACGCCGCTTGCCACCCTGCTGAGAGCCCGGGAATTGGCCGGTGATAAGCTGAAATACGTCTACCTGGGCAATTCCAATACGACCGAGGGGCGGGACACCGCCTGTCCGGGTTGCGGAACCGTGGCCATCGAAAGATCAGGGCACCGGAGCGTGGATAAACTCGTCGATGGGGATCGGTGTCCCGGGTGCGCCGCCCGCATTCCGGTCGTTGTCAATTGAGCAAGGGCCGTCAGGAGTTGTCCCACTCCTCGTCCGCGTAGCTGACGGTGATGTCGGTAGTGATCCCGCCGCGGACGAACCATTTCCCCTTCACCTCCATCAGCCGCGGTTTGACTGCTGCGACCAGATCGTCCAGGACTTGGTTCGTCACCTTCTCATGGAACGCCCCCTCATTCCGGAACGACCACAGATACAGTTTCAGGGATTTGAGTTCCACGCATTTCCTGTTCGGGACGTATGTGATGCGGAAATTGGCGAAATCCGGCTGCCCGGTCAGGGGGCACAGGCAGGTGAATTCCGGGCAATCGAACTCGATTTCATAATCCCGTTCGGGATTGGGATTGTCGAAACTCTCGAGAATCGTTGCAGGTTTGGCGGCCATGGAGATTCCGTTTCGCTCAGGGAAAGATGGTGAACTATCCGAATTTGGATTCTATTCCACATGTCCGGGGGATTCCAGTCCGGATGCGCAGGAGACCTCCGCATCCGGCAATATTCAACCAATTGAACATTGTATGTCGATGGCGACAAGTATTTGGTTGTCATTATTCGATCCGCTCCGTTACATTAAGAGCCGAATTCCTGTTGAATTGTCGGGACCGGCCGGCGCGGGTCCGTTTTAATTGCCTTAGCCCCACCACCCACAAGGATATCTTTCCGGACAATCGGCTTCGGATCAGGCCCAATTACGAGGTTATCCATGACTGATCAAACCGCCATTCTTTTCGACCGTAATGAAAACCGTTACGGCCCCTCACCGGCCTGTCTGGAGGTCTTGCGTCACGTCGACGCCGAGCTGCTCTTCAATTACACCAGGGCCTTTCAGCGGGGCCAATACAGTGACCTTTCGGTCCGGTTGGGCGAAATACACGGGGTCGAAGAAAAACGGATCATCCTGGGTTACGGTTGCGAGGATATTCTCAAGGGGGCAGTCCATTACTTCCTGAAGAAGGACCGCACTATTCTCATCCCTGCTGCTTCCTGGTGGTATTACAAATCCATAGCCGACGAGGTGGGCGGGGTCACGGTCCAGTTTCCCCTGGTCCAGACGCCCACGCGCTACGAGTTCGACGTCGACGCCCTGCTCAGGATGGGGAAACAGCACGATCCTGGCATGATCCTGATCGCCTCGCCCAACAATCCCACCGGGAACACCCTGAAGCTTGGGGACCTCCTGCGGATCCTGGACGCCTATCACGACCGGCCGGTCGTGCTGGACCAGGCCTATTTCGGTCTGACCCCCGATCAGGCCGATGAGTTCGGCGCCCTTACCGACCAATTTCCTAATCTGTTGATTTTGCGCACCTTCAGTAAACTGTATGCTCTGGCCGGCGTGCGGATGGGGTACGGTATCATCGGAGAAGGCCTGGACGGCTTCCAGAAATTCTGCGCCCGCAATCTGGGTTATAACCGCCTGTCCGAGCGCTTGGCCCTGGCCGCCCTCGACAGCCCGGAATACTACGAGGATATAGCCCGGCGCATGGCCAGCGATCGCGACAAATTCTACGAGCTCTTCCGCTCCTTTGAGGGATGTGTGGCTTTCGAATCCGACGCCAACTTCATCCTGGTCAAGTTTCCCCACCATGTCATTCCAGTGCTCAAGGAGGCACTGGCCGCGCAGGGTCTGATAGTGAAGTTTTTCACGGAGCCGGCCTTCCTGGGTTACGCCCGGATCAGTCTCGGCACTGAAGGGGAGAACGCCCTGCTGATGGACGCCATCGGCAAGGCCTGGCCCGCGGATATGGCCGGTGCGGCCTCGAGCGGAGAGGTGGCGTGAGCACGAGTTTGAACCAACTGGTTCAGGAATATCGCGCCATGCTGAAGGCGCCGGAGCTCGAAGAGATTCTGGATCTTGTGCTCTTCCGGCCCGTGGCCTTCGTGCTGGTCAAGCTGATCCAACCGACCCGGATCACCCCCAACCACGTCACCCTGTTCAGCTTTTTGCCCGGCCTGGCCGCGGGGTGGTGTTTCTGGCAGGGCACTACGGACTTTTTTCTGGCCGGCTCCATCCTTCTCTTCTTCACCAATGTGCTTGACTGTGTGGACGGTATGCTCGCTCGTGTCCGCGGCACCGGATCCCTGGTGGGTTACGTCCTAGATGGATTGGTCGACTACGTGACCCAGATCTTTCTGATCATCGGCGTGATCCACGGGATGGCCGTTCTGACCGGGCAACCGTTGTACATCATGGCCGTCGGGATTCCCGCCGGTTTCAGTTCCGCCTGGTGGTTCGCGATGCTGGACCGCATCCGCAACGAGTGGCTGGACAGGGTCTACGGCAAGCGG
>CBDUYZ010000140.1:0-6656 GCA_965371575.1 uncultured bacterium | reverse complement strand
GTCAAGGACGACTGTTTATCGAAGTTGATTCTGTTTGGTGAAACGTCATTACGACATGCACTGCGTGAGTATCTCATCCATTACCATGCTGAACGAAATTATCAAGGTAAAGACAACGTACTGTTATTTCCAATCGCCACGAAAGCAATGAATCGCGTTGACGGATCGGTCGGTTGTAAGGAACGGTTAGGTGGACTGCTGAGATATTACCATCGGGAAGCCGCATGAGTATTTTGACCACACGCGGAGCAGGGTAGGGATGATTGCGTTCAGTAGCAAGACTGGTTAAGTCTCGGTATTCAGGTGATAATTAACAATTCGCCACCGACAGGTTAATTGTCGCCTAACATTGTCTGCCGCCGTTGACCATTCCGATGGAGTTGGTGGACGAAGGGATGGCGATTGTTGCCGATAGTTTGCTGAGTGTGGCGGGAGGATAGCAGGCAATCTCTGGCGTCACGCCGTGACGGTCGTTGCAAGTCGCCGCAGGAGGCCATCAGGCTCGCGGATCCCCATGGCCACGATCTCGTCAGCCCGGGCCTGGGTATCAGCGCAGGCGTAGAGCCGCAGCTGCGGCGCGTTGCCGGAGGGGCGGATGTGAGCGATATCGCCTCCGGCGAAAAAGATCCTGACACCGTCGATCGTATTGATACCGACGATGCGGCCGAAGCCCCCGTCGGTCGTAAAGTATCGACCGAGCTCGTCCCGGACGGCCCTTTGCTCGGTTGCCATGCTGCCGGAGGCAGCTTCCGTCTTACCGTCGGCCTGATGAAGCGTGACCCGCTGGCCCTCGAACCGAATCTCTTTGATGTTGCCATCGCGGGGTGAGAAGCGCTGGACGAGGGCGCGGCTCGTCTCCACCGGGAACTCGTCGATCAGGCCTGCCTTACTGAAGCGAGGCGGCAGTTGCGCGAACAGCTCGACGATTGAGCACGAGTGCTCAATCGTCGAGAACAGGGCCGCTAGCATGGGCAGGGCGGCATCTCGCGAGGGGAGCGGTGAGAGCGACCTGCCGTTCTTCTGGACAGCCGACCCGAGCAAGAAGCCCCCGTTGGCCTCCCAACCCACAACGTGACTGGCGCCGCTCGCCTGCGCCTCCTGCATCGATTTGATCACGTACGGTGACCCGATCTTCGTCTTGGCAGGAGTGATGCCTCGATGCCCAAAATGGAGGTCGACAGCGTCGTTGGCGCTGATGGGGATCGAGATCGAGTGGGCGTCGAGATAGTCCGCCACGACGATCCCGAGCAAGTCGCCCCCATAGAAGCGGACCGCTCCATGCGCGTCAACGCCGCAGAGCAGTGGTCGGTCACTGTCCCCATCCGTCGACAACACGGCGTCCACCGGTCCGTGCGATCGTGTGACCTCATCGGCCATCCTCTGGAGATCGTCGAGCCGCTCGGCGGAGATATTCTCCGTATCGATCGCGACGAACTCCTCGCTTCGCCCCACAGGATGGACCTCCGCCCCGAGCGCCTCGAGCAGCTCGATCCAGAGATCGCGTCCCACCGCGGAGTGTTGGAAGAAGACGACTCGCTTACCCTGCAGGCCCCGCGGAGGGAAGAACTCGACGAACCGCCGGCGATAATCCCTTTCGGCTTCCTCGTTCACGGGCGGAAGCGGCCGGCCCTCGTCCGGCTTGAACATGCCGTCGTCCTGGAAGAGTGACTCGGTGTCGGGCCGGCCGTACTCGGCACGGCGCACCGCCGCCACAGCGTCCAGGATCCCCGACTCGTCGGCCTTGAGGACTTCGCCAGATGTCTTGTTGAACTTGATGCCGTTTCGGTCGAAGGGGATGTGGCTCCCGGTAATCATGACGCTCGCGTGGCCGTTTTGCAGCGCGCAGTAGACGAGCGCGGGGGTGGGGATCTTGCCCAGGTTGTCCATCTCGAGCCCAGCGTCCTCGATGGCCCGGGCCACGGCCCTCATGATGCTGCGCTCGGGGCTCTCGGTGCTGGGGCGGAGGTCGCCGGCGATGCAGACGACATCGCCCCGGCGGACCTCGCCGATCGTGAAGAGGTAGTCCAGGAAGCCCCGCGTGTTGACGTACGCCTCCAGGTCCGTGATGTCCGTGACCAGACCCCGCAGGCCGCTGGTGCCGAACGCCAGTGCCGTGGGTCGACGCCCGCGGAAGAGCATCTCGTTTTCCTGCCCGGCACAGGCAGGCGGGCACGCGGTTGGAACCGTGGCCTTGTAGAACGTGGCGGGGCCGGCGGCGCTGACCGTGTAGGCGGTGCCGAAGGGAGCGAGGAAGACGTCGCCTCGCCGCAGTTCCAACGATCGGTCTCCCGACTTGGCGGTCACCCGTGCATCGTCTTCCGCGGCCACCAGGATCACAATCTCGGCGCTGTGAGCACCGCTGTTCTCGTGCGGTTGGCCGCCGCCAATCTCCAGCCGCCTCAGCTCGAACTCGCTCACCGGCGTCGCGTACCTCCACTCCCGGCTGTCGGGGATGGGCGCCGGACGCACGATCTCGGCCAATCCGCCTTCGAACGTCACGTTGACGAGTAGCTCGGGCACGTCCACGTGCTGGTGTGAGAGCCCGCCCCGCATGACGTTGTTGGAGTTGGCCATGATCTCCATGCCGGATCCCTCGAGGTAGGCATGGAGAATTCCGGCCGACAGGTACATGGCTTCACCCGGCTGCAGATGGACCAGGTTGAGCAGGTAGATGGACAGAAGGCCGCGGTCGCGATGTCCATCCGTGGAATAATCCCGGTCTGCTACGAGTACCCAGTACTCCATCTCCTCCCGGGTGAAGGGACGCTTCGCGTCGGCCTCCTTCAAGCGCTGCACCAGCGGGTCGAGGATGGCGTCCACCCCGGCTTGCGGCAGGTTCATGAACTTCTCGAAGAACGCCTTGAGGTATGCGCTTGTCGGCTCGAAGCCGGGCATCAGCTCCCGGAACTCGGGGGTTTGTTCTACGATGCGGGCGATCTCCGGGAGGGGACGGAAACCCAGCAAGCCGTAAAAGTCGGTGAGGGCGGCGAGCAACTCCGGCTTGTGGTTGTCGTCCCGATAGTTGCGGTCCTGGGCCGTAAGTGGGACAGCGGCGGCATTCTCGCGGGCGAAGCCCTCCTGGGCGTCTTCCTTCGATGGATGCGCCTGGATGGAAAGCGGGGCTCTCGCGGAGAGAACCTTGAACAGGTAAGGCAGACGGCCCTCGAACTCGCGCGTGACCGCCGGTCCGAGAACCTCCCGGGGCACTGCATCGATCAGCTCGTTGAGCGGGATCCACTTCCCGTCTACCTCGGCCTCCGCCGGAAGGTCCGGATGGGCACCCATCCACAACTCCGCATAGGGTTCGCGCACCGGGTTATCGATTCCAAGCAGCGCCGGGATGAAATCGGTGTCGCCCCACTCGTAATACTGGACGTGGCACCGCAGCCTCAATAGGGTATGGTTCATGGCTCAGCCCTCTTCCTGGAGGACCGCCAGCAGGTCCGGTAGCGGCACTGCGGCGAATCCGCAATACATGTCGCTCATGGCATAGGGAATGATCAGGGTATCGTTATGGATCATCCCGCCGCAGGAATAGACCACGTTGGGCACGTAGCCCGAACTCTCCTCCGCAGTGGGAATGAGCAGCGGTTTGCGGGTCTGGCCGATCACCCGCGACGGATCATCCCGATCCAGCAGCGTGGCGCCGATGCAGTACTGCCGCATGGGGCCGACCCCGTGCGTCAGGAGTAGCCAGCCCGCCTCGGTTTCCAGCGGCGAGCCGCAGTTGCCGATCTGCACGATCTCCCACTCGAACTGAGGTCTTTGCAGGATCTCGGCCTGGTTCCAGTACTGGATGTCGTCGGAGAACATGAGGAACAGGTTCTCGTTGTCGAGCCTGCCGATCATGGCGTACTGGCCCCCGATCTTGCGCGGGAAGAGCGCCATGCCCTTGTTCTGCGTCTCCTGTCCGCTCATCGTGTGGATGTGGACTAGCACCCCGTCGTCCGGCTCGGCCTCGATCTCCATGAGCTGCGGCATGATGGAACGGCCGTCGTACGCCGTGTAGGTGCCAAAGTAGCGCGCAGTACCGTCGTCATCCGTGAACCTGACGAGCCGAACGTCCTCGATCCCGTGGCTCTCGGTCTCGGAGATCGGGAAGATCACGACCTCCGACGGGTCGGTTCCCTCGGGCACGCGCAGGGTGTAGTTCGAGCGGGCGACCCACAGCATGGTCTCGGCTGCTCCACTGATCGTCTCGGGCGAATGGCTCGCCCGACGGGCTCCCTTGATCGCCTGGTTGAGATCGGCCAGGGCACACCGGTCCGGCATCCGGTCCAGGATGGACTGGGTTACCTGGTTGTAGCCCCCCATCTCGATCAGCTTTTGCCGAAAGAGTCGTTTGTCGTACTGGATGTCCTCGGCCACATCCAGTTGCCGGCTGAAGGGGCTCGCCGGCTCGATGTCGATGTGGTTGTCGGCGTCGACGACGCCGCGGCGGAAGACGATCGACGAGATGTGGCCTTCGCCGGTCGCCCGCAGGCTCATGAGGAAGCGAGTGCTCCCTTGCGGCAGGCCGCTCTGGTCGATCGCGGGCACCATGGAGGGGTTGAAGAGCGCCGCCGCCTCGATCGAATACTCCATCGTGAAGCAGGCGCCGATGAGCAGCTTACGGCTTCCGCTCATGGATGTCTCATCGGGAACGTACTGCTTGACGGCGTCGTAGTGGTTGGTCACGGCGTCCGCCAGGTTCCGGTGCCGGCCGTCGAATCTCTCCTTGAGGCGGACCACGATCCGCTCCGTCTCGGGCTCCGGAATGGCCAGAGCGCGCTCGATGATGCCCCTGATCCGCGCTTCGTCGCCGGGCACGAACTGCCGGGTGATCACCCGGCTCCGGTCGGGTTCGAGGCGAATGGGAAGGCGCGTTACTTGGAGTTGTGATGCTCGAGTCATCGTCTCGCTTCCTTGTCTGGTCATTCGGATGATCTTGTCGTGCGCTTAGCCTACGCTTCTTTGACGACGTCTACTCCGCGCGCAGGGAGTAGACGGTCACACTGCTGAGTATACGGGGAGCGGCACAGTAAATCGCCCCGGATTCTCCGGAGACCCGGTTGTTTGAGTCAAGCCCCATGGCCGACTCTTCCGCTTGGCGATAATACACATGTTCAAACTCCGAGTCCGGGGATAATTGATTATTTCAATTTCCTAACAAAAGAAAAAAGATGTTATCCCCAGATTTTGGGGATCCGGGTTGAATCCGGTGGATGAGGTACTTCAACCTCAACTCTGACTAGTACCATTCCTCTACCATCAGGAGGTGACTCCTGACCACCGTCGGTTGTAAACTCACGGTCTGCTGCCAGACTGCGGGTGTAGTCCCAAAGTCATGGGCAAGGCGCTGGGTCTTGTCTACCGCACCATAGCGACGCACCTGACCCGGAAAGCGCGTTAGTGCTTCCTATACTCTGCTGGAACGGGGTACAAGCGTCATAGTGATCCGCGAGCAGCCACAGGTCGGGAATCGCGTACGCCTGTGTTGTGTGCCTGCGGCTACCTCGAAAACATTTTGATAGGTCGGTCGATTGCACAAAGGTAGTTTCACGGAGGCTGGGGACAGGGTATTCTTCTTTGCGTGGAGAGAAAAAGAATACTCATTATTGCCGGGCCGAATGGCGCGGGCAAGACGACCTTTGCCAGGGAATATCTACCGAATGAAGCGGACTGTCCGATCTTTGTCAACGCCGACCTGATTGCCGCAGGCCTGAGTCCCTTTCAACCCGGCAGCATGGCTATTCGTGCAGGTAGGTTGATGCTGACCCAGATTAATGAACATGCAATCAAGGGAGAAAGTTTCGCTTTTGAGACGACGCTTAGTGGGCGTGGTTATGCACGGTTAATACCTCGCTGGCAAGGACAGGGTTATCAGGTAAAATTGTTTTTTCTGCGACTGCCAACAGCGGAGATGGCAATAGCCCGGGTTAAGCAGCGAGTACGAGAGGGTGGGCATGATGTGCCTGAAGCCATAATACGGCGTCGATTCCACTCAGGATGGCGCAATTTTGAGACTATTTACCGAGACTTGGCAGATGAGTGGGTATTGTACGATAATTCAGGTGTACAACCATTGATATTGGCTGAAGAGAATCAGAGATGAGTTCGCAGAATCAGAAATCGACCCGAAAGCCTCGTGATCCGGACCTTGCCGGTGCTGAGGTGGCAATGCGCAGGGCCGCGAAGCGTGCAAGGCGCCGTGCTGCAGAGACCACGGGTTCGGTGGTCGTGTACAAGGACGGTAAAATCGTCCAGGAAAAGGTCGGTAAGGGCAAGTCCGGGTAACGGCGTACTGCGCTTTGGAATGGCGCTGGTTTCATAGAAACGCTTGCCGGACTTTTGCCGGGATCAGTCCAGCGCGATTGTGCGTGGTAGTACAAAATGCAACGGGCGGCCACGCCTGTGTTACTTAAAATACAAATGGTTACGCCCCCTGGTGATAACTACGAACCAGGCGGTCGGCGGTTCGACTCCGTCCGGGCGCGCCATTAAATCAAAGGGTTAGCCGTTTTTTGCTGTTAACCCTTTTTCTTTTTCCGACAGTTTTCCGACAACTTCTTTGCTTCGTTGGACCACTGTCAGAGTCGGGGTCTGAGCGATACCCCTGTCCACGATCTTCTCAACGGCTTCGAGTAACTCACTCAGCTCCGCCGCTGAATAGTGCG
>CBDUYZ010000139.1:0-6743 GCA_965371575.1 uncultured bacterium | reverse complement strand
CGGCCATCAGTTCGGGCTTTTTTTTTGGCGGGCTGGACTGCCGGATAACCGTTTGAACGGGTCCGACCGAAACATGGAGATATTGCTGTGGAAAACCGAGTGATCATCGGCGGCCAGTGGGGTGACGAAGGCAAGGGCAAGATCGTCGATGCGCTGAGCCGGGATGTCGACTGGGTCCTGCGTTACCAGGGCGGGGCAAATGCCGGGCATACCATCCACATCGGCCAGGACAAGCACGTGCTGCATCTGATCCCCTCAGGCATCCTTCACGAGGGGGTTCGCTGCCTGCTCGGCGGGGGTATGGTGATTGATCCCTGGAGCCTGCGGGACGAGATCCTCGCGCTCGAGCAGAAGGGACACGAGGTTCGTGACCGGATGCATGTTTCGGCCACAGCCACCCTGTTGATGCCTTACCACAAGCGCCTGGATGAATTGCGGGAGACCAGACTGAAACGCAAGAGCATCGGGACCACCGGCCGGGGCATCGGGCCCGCCTACCTGGACAAGATTCAGCGCACCGGTCTGCGCATGGATGATCTACTGCTGCCCAACGAGAACCTGGAACGCAAGGCCATCGAGAAGATCCTGTCGGCCAACGAGATCCTGAATGAATTCTACGATGCCGAGCCCCTGCCCGCGCGGGTCATCGCCGAGGAACTTGTCGTCCTGGCCCAGTTCGTCTCGCCGATGGTCGTCAATTCCTACGATGTCCTGCGTAAGGTGAGGGAGGGCACCGAGTCGGCCCTGTTCGAAGGCGCCCAGGGCACACTGTTGGACATCGATCATGGCACCTTTCCCTACGTGACCAGCAGCAACAGCAGCATCGGGGGAGCGCTCACCGGGACGGGACTGCCGCCCAGGTCGCTCGGCGAAATCAACGGGGTCTTCAAGGCCTACTGCACCCGGGTCGGCAACGGACCTTTCCCCAGCGAACTGCTGGGAGAAAAGGGAGACGCCCTGCGGGACGCCGGCGGTGAATACGGCGCCACGACGGGTCGGGCGCGCCGGTGCGGCTGGTTCGATCTGGTCGCCGGCCGGTACGCCGTCGACATCAACGGCATGACCGGGGTGATCATCACCAAACTGGATGTCCTGGATGATCTGTCCGCCATCCAGGTCGCTACGGCCTATGAGTTGGACGGGGATGAGATCACCTCGTATCCAGTGCTCAGCGAGGCGATCCCGCGTTGCCGTCCAGTCTATAAGGAATTCGCCGGCTGGGAAAAACCGACCGGGGCCTGCCGGCGGTTGGTCGACCTGCCTTCCGGTGCCCGCAAGTACCTGGAGTTCCTGGAAAAGGAACTCGGCACCCTCATCGTGGGTGTGAGCGTGGGTCGGGACCGGGAGCAGATGATCTGGACCGAAACGGGCGTAACTACCTGATGCTGCCGGAATTCCCTGATTGCTTTGACACCGGCCGGGGTGTCATCTATATTGCGGATCCTGCGAGATTTCGTTCCCCGTTTCGAGTGGGCCACTAGCTCATCAGGTAGAGCATCTCCCTTTTAAGGAGGTTGTGCCAGGTTCGAGTCCTGGGTGGCCTACCAATTTCGAAGCCCCCTCAGGCGAGGGGGCTTTTTTCCGCAGAGGGACAACCGAATTACCGACTGTTACATCTCTCCGTATTTCTTGGACCAGAGACGGTCAAACTCGTCCACGGTCTTTTCGAACATGTTCATGGCCCTGACGATGGGAGCGGAGGTCTCGAGATCAACACCCGCGCTGCGCAGGATCTCCAGCGGTGGTGCGCTCGAGCCTGCCTTCAGCATGTTGTCGATGTAACGCTGGGCCGCCTTGTCGCCGTGTTCCGTGATCTCATCCGCCAGGGCCAACCCGCTGGTCAATCCGGTGGCGTAGGTGAACACGTAGAAGTTGTAGTAGAAATGGGGGATGAACATCCACTCGCATTCGTCGTCGCTGTCCATCTCGAAGTCCGGGCCGTAGTACTCCCCGATCATGTCTGCGTACAGGTTGTTGAGGTATTCCGCCGTCAGGGGGTTGCCGGCTTCGGCGTGCTCATGGAAGCGCAGTTCGAAATCGGCGAACAGGGTCTGCCGGAAGATGGTCAGGCGGATCGACTCCAACCGCTGGTTCAGGAGCATGAGCTTGACGTCCACGTCGTCGGCCTTGGCCAGCATGTAGTTGGTCAGCAGGGCCTCATTGCAGGTCGAGGCGATTTCCGCGAGGAAGGTCGTGTAGCCGGCGTAGATGGGCGGCTGGTTGCGGCTGCTGTAGACCGAATGCAGGGCGTGACCCATCTCATGCGCGGTAGTCGACACGGCATCGAGGGTGTTGTCGAAGTTATGAAGCACGTACGGGTGGATGTCCTTGGCCAGAACACCGTTGCTGTAGGCGCCGCTACGTTTGTCCTCGTTGGGATAGATGTCGATCCACCCGCTGGCCGGAGCCATGCCCTCGGCCAGCAGACCAATGTATTCCTTGCCGAGAGGTTTCAGGCCCGTGGTGATGATCTCCTGGGCGTCCGCATAGGAGTAGTTGGGCTCCACACCCTCGATCATGGGGTTGTAGAGGTTGGGGAAGGTCAGTGAGCCGTCGAGGCCCATGACCTTGCGGCGCAGGGCGACATACTTGTGCATGGTGCGGGGGAGGCTCTCCCGCACGGTGTCGATCAGCATCCGGTAGGCGCCCGTGGAGATGTTGTCCGGGGACAGGGAGGCCTCGAGGCAGGTCTCGTAACCGCGGGAGTCCTTGGTCATGATGTGGGATTTGACCGCGCCGTCGAGCAGAACGGCGAAGGTGGTTTCGTAGTTGCGCAGGGTCCCGAAGAAAACGTCCCGGGCCTGCTTCCGCACGGCGTAGGAATCGTCCGCACGCAGGGCCGAAAATCCGCTGACGGTCATCGTCACGGGATTCCCCTCAGCGTCGATGATGTCGGGGAACTTCATGTCCACGCCCAGCAGGGCTTCATGAGCGTCGCTGGGAACCGAGCGCATGTTGCTGGTCAGGGCCATCAGCCTTTCCTCGGGACTGCTGAGCGTGTGCTCCTGCTGGCGCCACAGTTCGGAAAAATAGTAGTTGTAGACCGCCAGGTCCTTTTCCTCGGCCATGAAGTTTTTGATGATCGCCGGGTCGATTTCCAGCAGCTCGGGCTCCATCCAGCTCGTCGCAGCGCCGAAGGAGGGGAATAGCGCGGCAACCTGACCCTGCATTTGCCGGTGTTCGTTGTCGCTTTGGTCCACGTCGTGAAGGGTCTGGGCGTAGACATAGAGCTTGTACAGCCGGATCAGCATGTCTTGGGTGACGCCCTGTGCGTCCAGCATGATGGCGGCTGATTCGCCAAGGCGGCCCTGGAATTCCATGAGCTTGGGAATATCCTCGCCGATGGCCTCCAATTCAGCCAGCCAGGCTTCGTTGTCCGGGAAGATATGATGGGGGTTCCACTGGTAGTCGGCCGGGATGTCGGCACGAGGCGTGGAAGGATCCGGTTCAAAACCGGCTAGAGCGGGAGCGGTCAGCAGCAGGCAGAACAACCCGGCGAGGATAGTAATCAAACCGGATTTGCGGCGAAAACCCTGATGCGACATGGGAAAAACCTCCAGAAGAAAGAAGGGGTTTACACGAGCCCGGATCTCAGGTGAGAACCAGGCTGTCGGGGAGAACTGATCTTGGGCACGCCAGCTGGTGGTCCGCAGCACGGGCCGGTCGCCGGACAACTCAATACAGGGGCCGGCCGAACTTGTCCACGGTCGGTCCAGGGTCCATCGCCTTGTCGGGATCGAATTCCACGTCAATCTCGATGAAGCTGAAACTCCCGGAGCCCGGGTCGTGGTTACAGCGGAGAAGCATTTCGTCCATGTACCCCACGACATAGAAATTGCCGGGGTCGGTACCCCAGATTCCAGTCAGGGCGGTATGGCCGGAGTACAGGACTGTTCTGTCCCTGTTCCCTTCAGCGAAATTGTAACCAGCGGATTGATAGATGATCTCGCCTTCATCGGTTACCAAATAGATGTTCCGCAGGTCATCGAGCCAGATAGCCTGGATGCCGGCTCCCGGATTATCGGTAAACTCGGGGTAGAACTTGGTCCAGACGGTGTCGCCTCTGTCTTCGGAAAGCTGGAATAGCCAACCCTCGGATGTGCCCAGAAAATTGCGATTCAGGGAGTCCGGATCCGAAGTGCTGCACAACATCCATTCGGCGTCGACAATCTGCTCGCCGCTTAACGGCCTGAGAATCCAGTCAGGCGAAACCGTGTAGGTGCTGTCGGGGAAGCGCCCGTCGTAGGATACTTCGAAGACGCCGCCCTTGGTGCCCTCCATCCCAACGGGTTGGCCGGTGAATCTGGGGTCGTCGTATGCTCCGCAGATGAAGAAGCTGTTCACGGTGACCAGGGAGGGCACATCCTTGCCTAATTCCAGGGTATCGGTGGGGGCACCGGACACGTCGAGAATCCAGGCCACGCCGGGTGTGCCGCCCCAGGTACTGCCATTGAGTCTCAACAGGGTGCCATCTAACCCACAGGCGTATATGTTGCCCCTGAAACGGCCGATACCGTACAGGTTCTTGGAGGTCCCGCTGGACATACTGCTCCAGGTGCCGCCGGTATTGCGGAGGATCACGCCTCCGTGGCCGGTCGCGTACAGGGTGCCGTCGCCGGAGTTCCAGATACTGGTGATGGCCTTGCTGGTACCCACATCCTCGACCAGTGTCCACTGGTTCTGGTCATTGCCGTCGAAATGGAACATGGTGCCCTTGGCACCTGCTGCGTATATGTTGTTAGGATCGGTGCCGCAGACGCTGAACAGCCAGTTCTGGGTTTCCGGAAGGGGCTGGGTGGGGAACAGCCCTTCAGGGGGGGGCTCATTGTCGGAGCAGGCTCCGCAGAACAGAATCACTACCACAAGGGCGAGGGCCATGAATACCGGCAGACAAAGCTTCGCCGTCGGGCTGTCGATGCCGGTCAGGGCGGACGCAATTTTGTTCATTGCCTAGATATCCTCACGTTCAACTGGTGGGGAGACAAGAAACGGCTAACCACCGTGTTCGGTACTTTCCCTGGGTAAAACCACCGAACCAACCATGCCCGCCAGGAGGCAGAAGCCGCATTTCCAACTCATGAATATATACGGCTTCGTCAAGTAAAAGTCCACAATTCATCCCCTCGAAATTGGAAAGGACCCTTGCAGAAATCCATACCTGTGACAAAATTAGCACGGAAGGGGTTTACCGTCAGCGAGGCGAGTTTCCTTTCCCGGGTTCTGGATAGTCTGGCCCGGTCCCAGGCAGAAACGAGAGGCCATGTCCGAATTCCAGACGGGATCCGTTGATCCGACCCTCGATCTGTGCCATGAAATCGATCGCCTACGCAAAGAAATGAACGCGGTCATCCTGGCGCATTTCTATCAGGAGCCGGATATCCAGGACATCGCCGATATCATCGGCGACAGCCTGGCCCTCAGTCAGCGGGCTGCAGAGACCGAGGCGGAGGTCATTGTCTTCGCCGGAGTCCATTTCATGGCGGAAACGGCGAAGATTCACACTCCGGCCAAGCAGGTGCTGTTGCCGGATCTTGAGGCCGGCTGCAGCCTGGCGGACGGTTGCCCGCCCGACGAATTCGCCGCCTTCCTGGCGGACTATCCCGGTCACAAGGTGGTCAGTTACATCAACTGCTCGGCCGCCACCAAGGCCATGAGCGACGTCATCTGCACCAGTAGCAACGCCATGAAGATCGTGTCCTCGTTTCCCGCCGACCAGCCGCTGGTCTTCGCGCCGGACAGATATCTGGGAGGCTGGGTGTCACGCAACCTGGGCCGTCAGATGGAACTGTGGCCGGGTTCCTGTGAAGTCCACGAAATGTTCAACGAGAAGAAACTGGTCGAGTTGAAGATCTCCCATCCCGACGCCCGGGTGGCCGCCCATCCGGAATGCCCCGAGGCTGTTCTGCAGCACGCAGATCACGTCGGTAGCACGTCGAGCATTCTGGCCTTTGCCCGACAGACGGACGCCCGTCGGATCATCGTGGTGACTGAGCCGGGAATTATCCACCAAATGCAGAAGGAGAATCCGGACAAGGAGTTCATCCCGGCCCCCGGTAACGATGAGACCTGCAACTGCAATGAATGCCCCTACATGAGAAAGAACACGTTGGAAAAGCTTTACCTCTGCATGCGGGACCGCACACCGGAAATCACCGTGGATCCCGCCCTGGCGGAGGCCGCGTTGGGGCCCATCAAGCGGATGCTGGAACTCAGTCGGTGATACACATGGTCATACGTAAACCTCGCGGCTGATTCTTTCGCCAAGCCCGGAAAAAGGTGTCAATCCCCCTCGTAATCCGAAGCCTGTTTGCGTGAAAGGGAAATCCGCCGCCGGTCCAGATCCACGTCCAGGACGCGGACATTGATCTCTTCGTCTTCATTCAATATTTCCCGGGGATGGATGATCCGCCGGTTGGCCAGTTCGGAGATGTGGATCAGGCCTTCCACGCCGGGCTGAAGTTCCACGAAGACACCGAAATCCACCAGCCTGGTCACGCGGCCGGTCACATCCTGGCCGGGTATCATCGAACTGACCGTTTCGGGCCAGGGGTCGGTGGCCAGCGCCTTGACCGAAAGGCTGATACGTTCGGAACGTCCCATGCCCAGGTTCTGGATTTCCAGGACCTTGACCTTGATGGTCTGGCCTTCCTTGAGGACGTCCGAGGGGTCGGCCACACGCTGGTGGGAGATCTGCGAAATATGGACCAGCCCTTCGACGCCGCCGATATCCACGAAGGCGCCGA
>CBDUYZ010000138.1:0-6745 GCA_965371575.1 uncultured bacterium | reverse complement strand
GGTCATCGGCAGCCGCATCAAGAAGGTTTTCGAGATGCGCGATGGCGGCCCTGTCCTGGTCCGGCTGGCCGAGCTGGATTTCATCGACGACAAGGGGACCAAGCCGGTTGGCATCCACAACATGATCGGACGGCGCCCCATTGCGGCCTTCGGCAACTCGGACGGCGACCTGCAGATGCTTCAGTGGACGGCCGGGGGTAACCGAAGGAGTCTGATGGGGCTGGTCCACCATACGGACGCCGAGCGGGAGTGGGCCTATGACCGTGACTCACACGTCGGACGGCTGGACCAGGCATTGACCGAGGCCGGGAAGAACGGGTGGACTGTCGTGGACATGAAGAACGACTGGGATGTAATCTATCCGCCTGAAACGGATCGGTGAATCTGGAACCATCGAGAGGGATAACGTTGAGCAAACAGAAGATGATCGCGTTCCTGCTTTTGGGTCTGGTCTGGGCGGGCGTGGCAGGAGCGCATTCCGGGGAATCCGAGATGGGCATCACCCCGCCGCCGGGCGAGACCCCGGTCCCGGTCCGGGTGGGCATCTACCTGATCGACATCACCAACATCGACGAGACCCGCAACACCTTCGATGTGGAACTGGACGTCGTGGTGAGCTGGACCGATTCGCGGATGGCCTTCGATCCGAAGGCGGCGGGAACCGACCGGCGGGTCCATGTCGGTCCTGAGGCGGAAAAGATCTTCGATGGCCTCTGGACCGCCCAGATCGTCTTGGCCAATCCGGTGGGACAGATGGGAATCGGGGCCAGGAAGGTGACGGTCCATGCCGACGGTCAGGTGGAGATCTCCGCCCAGATCAATTCCACCCTGCGGACCAACCTGGACTACCGCCGGTTCCCCTTCGACAGCCAGGTTTTGCCGATCATCCTGGAATCATTCGCCTGGAACAACAGCGTGGTGGAACTGGTGATGGATCCGGACCGCACTGGCTTCGCGCCCGAATTCTCTCTGGCCGAATGGAATGTCGAAGCGCTCGACAGCAACGCTGGGGACGTTCTGAGGGTCCGGGACGCCGTCCCGTTTTCGAATATCAGCTACGAGATCAGGATCCAACGCCAGTCCGGGTATTACCTGTGGAAGATCTTCCTGACGGTGATCATCATCGTCTCGTTGACCTGGGTCGTTTTCTGGATGAGCGATGAGCGCCTGGGTCGCCGGGCGGGGATTTCCAGCAGCGGTATTCTCACGGTCATCGCCTATCAGTTCGTGACCACGTCGACCCTGCCGCGGGTCAGCTACCTGACCGTCGCCGACCGGGTGATGACCGTTTCGATCATTGCCATCGCGGCCACCATGGTGATGAGTGTCTTCGTCGACCGGATCGGTTCCGAAAACCAGGCTGCGCGGCTGCGGGTCGACCGGGCCTGCCGATGGATCTTTCCGGTCGTCTATCTGGGGATGCTGGGACTCGTCATCGGCCGGAACGGAGTTTTTTAGCAGGCTGCTATGTCCGATCGAGGATGTCCCGCACCTTGCCGAGCAGTTCGGGGATGCCGAAGGGCTTCATCAAGAGGTCCGTCGCGTCCATGTCGCTGATTTGCTTGTCCACGCTGGTGGGATCGTACCCGGAAGCGAATAGTATGGGGATGTCACTCCTGACCTGTCTGATCAGTTCGCCGGCTTCGCGGCCGCCCAGGCGGGGCATCACGAGATCGAGCATTACCAGATCCACCTCGTCCTTGTGCTTCTTGAACACCTTAACGGCCTCGTCTCCGTCTGTAGCCACCAGGACCTGATAGCCGCCCTTTTCCAGCACTCGGACCGCCAGGTTGAGGACGTCCACGTTGTCCTCGGCCAGCAGGATGGTTTCGTCGCCGCCGGCCGCCGGTTTCCGGGGTTCCTTGTCGGTCGGCGTCACATCCTTTTCAGACCTTGGCAGAAAGACCGTGAATTTAGCGCCGCGATCGGGTTCGCTTTCCACGAGCATGAATCCGTCGTGCTGCTGGACGACGCCGTAGATCGAAGCCAGGCCCAGGCCCGTGCCCTGGCCCACCTCCTTGGTGGTGAAGAACGGTTCGAAGATCCGTTCCAGAACTTCCGGAGCCATACCCCGCCCGGTGTCTGCCACGGTCAGGACACCGTACTTCCCGGGCTTGGCGTCGGGATGAAGTTCACAGAAGGCGGCGTCGATTTCACGTGCCTCGGTCCTGATGGATATTGTGCCTGTACCGGAGATGGCGTCCCGGGCGTTGACGCAGAGGTTCATGAAGACCTGTTCGACCTGTCCACGGTCGGCATGTATACGGACCAGTTCCGCCGCAGGCGCAAAGTCGATCGTGATGGAGACGTCGATCATCCGCCGCATCATCTGCAGCATATCATCGATCACGACATTCAGGTCCAGGGTGGCCGACTTGAGCACCTGTTGCCTGCTGAAGGCGAGCAGTTGCCGGGTAAGACCCATGGCCTGGTCCACGCCTCGGCGCAACTGTTCCAGATCCTGGCGGGTCTGGCCCGTGGGCTTGAATTCCTGGAAGACGAACTCCAGGTTGTTCAGCATGGCATGCAACAGGTTGTTGAAATCGTGGGCGATGCCGCCGGCCAGCAGACCGATCGCCTGCATCTTCTGCGACTGGATCAACTGCTCTTCCAGCTTGCGGCGTGGGGTGATGTCGCGCCCGACCGTCGTGACGGCTTCCATCTGTCCGTCGTCATCCAGCACCGCGCGGTTGGACCAGGCCAGCCAGCGCCAGCCGTCACAGGTCATGACACGCTGTTCATGGTAGGAACGGTGCGGTGGCTCAGACAGGCAGGCCATAGATCCGGCAGCGGCTTCGCGGTCGTTCTCATGTACCAGGGGTGGGTTGTTCCGGCCAAGCAACTCCTCTTCCGTCTTGCCGAAGGTCTGGCAATAGCTGGGGCTGACGTAGAGAAACCTTCCTTCCAGGTCGAACTGGACCACCAGGTCGTTCTGATTCTCCACGAGCAGGCGGTATTTGGTTTGGCTTTCTCGCAGGGCGGCCTGGCGCAGGAGCAGGGCGCGCAGGAGCAGCGCCATCAGGGTGACCAGGATCAGACCCGTCAAGGCCATGATTTCGTCCGCCCGGTTCCGGAAGTCCTCAAGATACCGGGGTGTGGGGGCCAACCTGAGAATCCAGCGGCGGTCGGCGATCCTGACCGGTAGATCGAAGGCGTATTCCCATTCTTCGCCGGTGCTGCCATCGGGATGGAGATAGGCGATGGCTCCGCTTTCCTCCACGAATCGGAACCGGAACCTCTCGCGCAGATTTGCTTCGGATAGACATGTGTTCAGCATCATGGTGATCCGGAATACGCCGTTGATATAGCCCAGAGCCAGTTCGTTCTTGTCCACCAGGGTCTGGTAGGTGGCGATACCTTGGCCCCCCTGGAGCAGATCGATGACGGTCGTGCTGACGATCTTGCCGGTTTCAGCCGCCCGGCTCAGCGAGGTCACCACGCTGGCGTTGGGATGCTGGTGGAGATCCTGATTGAGGGCGGGAAGATTGGTTGCCTCCGGAACAATGATCCGGGTCACCCAGTAGTCGTCGATGTAGTTGATGGCCTGGATGCCGGGATAGAGATCGAGCAGGTGTTGAGCCTGATGGGCGAAATGGGTCTCGATGTCTTCCTGGTCGGTGAACTGGCTGTTGCCCAGATGCTGTACCACCGCCACCCGGGAGTCGATCCAGGCCTCGAGCCGGAGGCGGATCTGTTCGGCCGTGACCTGCGTTTCGACCTGGATCCGTTCCCTTTCGTTTTTCTCGACCATCAAATGGAGCGCCAGGATTCCCAGCGCGCCCAGCAGGAAGAACAGGCCGGGAATCCAGGTGGCTTTCTGACGTTCTTTCACAGATGATCTCCTGGATCGGAAAAAGCGGACCGGTGCCGGAACAAGATAAACCAGATTACCCAAATTACCCCGCCTGATCCGACCAAATCAATGTTGGTCTTACATCCCCAAGGGGCGGGCCCTGGCAATTTTGCCGTGCAACAGGCTGATCGGATGGCATGAAAAAGCGCACGATCCTGATTTTCATAGACGGTCTGGGCTGGGGTGAACCCGACCCCGCTGTCAACCCCCAGCATGCCTACGGAGGCGATTTTTTCCGTCTGCCGTCCTGCGAGGATGCCGTTTGCGAGATGCCCTGCGAAGGCTGGGCCCGACCCATCGACGCATTGTTGGGGGTGGCGGGCGTGCCCCAGAGCGCGACGGGTCAGACGACCCTGTTGGCCGGCGTCAACGCCCAGCAGGTTCTCGGCAAGCACCTGACGGGTTTTCCCAACGAGATACTGAGGGACATCCTGCTGGAGGACTCTATCCTCAAGAAGCTGACCGACCTGGGTCTGGAGGCCCGTTTTCTCAATGCCTACCGGCCCCGGTTCTGGGACTTGACCAGGGAGCGCCAGTTGACCCTGTCGGCCACGACGGTGGCCAACCTGGCGGCCGACCTGCCGTTCTTCACCCTGGACGACGTTCGGGCTGGCCGGTCCATCTACCAGGAATTTACCAACGCCGAATTGAAGGCGCGCGGGTTCGATCTGGATCCGCTGACTCCGGCCGAGGCCGGCCGCAGCCTGGGCCGCGCGGCCCGCGGCCTCGACTTCACCCTGTATGAGTATTTCCAGTCGGACAAGGCCGGTCACAGTGGGGACATGGACCGGTCCTGCGCCGAACTGGCCAAGCTCGACGACTTCATGAAGGCTCTGCTGGAGGAACTGGCCGTGGAACTGGCCGCCGGAACCCTGGTCCTGGTGACCAGCGATCACGGCAACCTGGAGGACGCGGCTACCAGGAGGCATACGCTCAATCCGGTTCCGCTGCTGGGGTACGGAGATGGGGCGCGGGAGTTCCTAGCGATCGTCACCCGGTTGGACGAGGTCAGTCCCGCCATCGTCGCCAGGCACCAGGGTGGCGTCGATTGACAGGTTGCCTCCGGCAGTGAGTTTGGCGACCATTTCCTCCACCGCGTCCGCGACAGCTTGCGGCTGTTCCTCATAGATGAAGTGACCCGCCCCGGCGATCTCCCGAAATTCCACGTTTCGCAAGCCCCGGCGCAGATCCTCGATATCCTCGCTGGTGAGCGCTCCCACATGTGGGGCCGTCCCCAGGAGCACGATCACGGGAATCCGGATTTCAGGCAGGCGGGGGATCATGGCCCAGGGTTCGACCTGCTCGGTCATGACTCTCAGGGCGTCCATAGTGGCGGAGATGTCCCGGCTGGTGCCCCGGAAATAACGTCCAATGGTGCGCCTGTCGATCCAACTCGTATCGCCGGAACCTTTCTTCAGGTTCTCGGCGTAGCGGTCCCGCAGAAGACTTTTTCCCCCCACCCTGGCGACGAACTTGACCAGTTTCAGATTGTTTTTGATGTTGGGCGAAATGGCGGCTTCGGCTGGTCCCGCCTCGATGGACACGAATCCGGCCAGCAACTCGGGTCTTTCCACGGCCAGCCGGAAGACCATCGCGCCGCTTATGCCCTGGGCGACGAAAACGGCGTTTTCGATCTCCAGGCGGTCCAAAACGGCTCCGAGCCGGGCGGCTTGGGCGGTCATGGTGTAGTCGACGTTGCGGGGGCGTGTCGATTCACCCACGGCCAAAGGTTCGATGATGATCGTCCGCAGGCCCTGTTCGTGCAGCAGCGGCGTCAGCTTGCGGAAACCGTAGGAACATCCGGAAAGACCGGGGACAAGCACCACGTATTCGCCGTGGTCGGGTCCTTCGCTGCACACGGTGAGTTTCTCGGCGGGGGCGATTTCGAGCATGGCGGGAGCAGCGCCGCAGCCCAGCGCCAGCAGGAGGATGAGCGCATTCATGTTGGATCGCCCTTGCTCAAGGGAGACGGCCCTCCAGATAGAACACCTCGAATACCTTTTCGTGGAAGATGGGCCCGTGGCCGAAGTAGCCGTCCTCGCCGAACAGCTCCCCGTGGTCGGACATGATCATGAAGTGGGTGTTTTCCGGGCAGCGATCCATGAGCTTGCCGACGACCTTGTCCAGATGTTCGACGCAGGCGATCTGTTTCTCGTAGAAGGCGCGAAACTGGTCGGGTTTGAAGAACTCGTCCTGCTTGCGGCCCATGAGGAATTCCGAGGGGTTCTTCAGGAAATCATCCAGGTGCTTGAACACACCATGCACGCCGCTGATGTGGGGCAGGTCCTCGCCGGATTCGCCGGGCAGCAGGTAGGGGTAGTGGGTTTCCCCCGTGTTGATGAAGAAGAAGCCCGGTTCATCCTTCGATATCTCGATGCCCTTGAAATCCCCGTCCCCATCGAGGATCGTCGCCAGGTCGTTATGACTGGGCGCCAGATCGTAGCGGTCGAAATGGACCGACATCGTGGTCATCGGGTTCAGCACCGGCAGGCTGACGATGCCCTCGGTGCGATAGCCCTGGTTCTTCAGGAAGTGGGGCAGGGAAAGCTGTGGTACGAACTTGCCGAATTCCACGTCCTTGATGTTCAGCCGCCCGGACCAGAGGGAGAATTCATCGCGGTAGACGTGGGAGGCGAACACACCCTTGGGACTTTTGTGGGGCACCATGCCCATCAGGAACGTGTAGTGGCTGGGACTTGTCCAGCTGGCGTAACTGTAGCGCTTCTCCGCCTTGCCGATCCGGTCCAGGTTGGGAGTCTTGGCCGCCTGGTAGGCGTCCCAGCGGCAACTGTCGAAAACGATGAAGACCACGTTGTTCTTGCAGCCGTTGCCCAGGAAGATTTTTTTCACGCCATTAATGATTCCGGCCATGGGCCATCCGTTTCATGGTGT
>CBDUYZ010000137.1:0-6824 GCA_965371575.1 uncultured bacterium | reverse complement strand
TGCACTGAACCTTAGCCGGGCAGTGTGGGGTGCCTGCTGAAAAGGGCGTTTCCGCCGGTCCTAGAAGGCACTTGGGAGACCAGAATCTCATGGAAAGGTAACCCGTGCCGCAACTGGTGTTTGAATATAGAGATTGGCCTATTACGTGTCAATAAATTGTACCGGACCGCCTTCCGGCGTTTCTGGGCAGCGCAGGAAATGACCATCGGCCACTTCCTCAAGAGGCGGCAACTCGTTGATGCAATGTGGCTTCTGCAAGGAACAACGGCCTACCAGCGGACAGCCTGCCGTTGAAGGACGGATGATTTTCCCTGAGCCCTTACCCGCGTCCGACCACCACCGTTCATCCCGATTAAGAACAGCTGGCGCAGCTGCCATCATTGACAATGTGTATGGGTGCCGAATGCTGGTCCGCTCCCGCACCCGGTAGGATTCCACGATCACCCCCCTGTACATTACCGACACGCGATCACATATCGCGTGGAGCACCGCGAAGTCATGGGAGATTAGCAACAACGCCAGGCCCCGGCGATCCATGGTCCGTCTCAGCAGGGATAGAATCCGGTTTCGCGACTCCCTGTCCAGGGCGCTGGTCGGCTCGTCGGCTATCAGCACCCGGGGATCCGCCGCCAGACAACGGGCCAAGGCCACTCTCTGCCGCTGACCGCCGGAAAGTTCATGTGGGTAACGGTTCGCCAGTTCCCCGGACAACCCCACTTCCGCCAGCAGCTCCTCGACCAGTACCGGATCGCTGTTTCCCACCGCTTCGGACAGGGCGCGGCCTATCACGTGGCGGGGATTGATGGACCCGGCCGGATCCTGGAACAGCATCTGGACGCGTCGGCGCCGCTGCCGCAGACGACTCCCCCGGGTGGAAAGGAAATCCTCTCCCTCCAGTTCGAGCGTGCCCTCCATCGGAGCCAGGTGCCGGGACAGGGCCCGGGCCAGAGTCGTCTTTCCGCAGCCCGATTCGCCAGCTAGTCCGAGTGCCCGACCGGCAAACAAATCGACGTCGACTCCGTCAACCGGGGGGGCGGGACGCCGCCGGGAGAGCGAACCCTTCTTTCCGGTGGAGATGCCGTAGCCGACGACGAGGTTCCTGGACTTCATCACCGGACTTGTCCCACCCGGCGGAAGTGATGAAACGCCCTCATGCCGCTCCGCGGTCGAGGGGCCGTCCGCGGTTTTCGTGGCGACCTCCCCGGCCAGTTCCACCACGTCGAGAATCCTGCCGGCGGACATCTCCACCCGCCGCGTCGCCACCAGGGGTACCAGCTCCTCATCGTGGGTGATGAACAGCAGCGCCATGTCCCGATCACGGCGGATCCGGTTGATCAAGGCCAGGATCTCCCGCTGGACGGTGACATCCAGCGCGGTGGTGGGTTCATCGGCGATCAACAGAGCCGGGTCGCAGGCCATGGCCGCCGCCAGGAGCACACGCTGTCTCATGCCACCGCTCAATTGGTGGGGGTAGCAATTTGCCTTGCCGGCTGGATCCGGAACCAGCATCTCGTCCAGCAGGGACACCGCGCAACGGTAGGCATCTTGCCGGGAGATCTCACGGTGGGCACGGACCGTTTCGGCGATCTGATCCCCCACCGTCAACACAGGATTAAGGCTGGTCTGCGGTTCCTGGAACACCAGCGTCATGCCTCCGCCCCGGACCTTCTGCCAGGCCCGGCCCCGCGGAACAAGCAATCGTTCGCCTCGCCAATGTATCTCTCCGGCCCAGGCCGCGCCGCCGGGAAGCAATCCCAGCAGGGCGCGGACCAGCAGGCTCTTGCCGCAGCCCGAAGGTCCCACCAGGGCGATCGCCTCACCCGGCCCGATCACGAAATCCACCCCTGTCAGCACTTTCTGTTCCTCACCCGGCGCAGGACCGGGAAAGGACAACCGCAGGTTCTCCACCCGGAGCAGGTCACCCATCACGACCCTCCCCACGGCCCCGGGGATCCAGTCGCCGGCGCAGCCCTTCGCCCAACAGGTTGTAACCCATGACCGTAAGGGCGATGGCCAGGCCGGGACAGGTCGTCAGCCACCAGCCGTCCAACAGATAGCCCCGGCCCTGCTGGATCATCGCGCCCCAACTGACGGTGGGTTCCTGGGCACCGAGCCCGAGGAAGCTCAGAAACGATTCGGCCAGGATGGCGCTGCCCACGCGCAGGGTCGCCGCGACGATCACGGTGGGCAACAGGTTCGGCAGCACGTGCCGGATCGCCACCCGCCAGGATGAAAGACCCAGCCCACGGGCCGCAGCTATGAAATCCCTTTCCCGCAGACTGAGGGCCTCGGCGCGGACCAGACGCGCCACCCCCATCCAGCCGGTCAAACCCAGCACCGTCATGACCAGTAGCAGGGACGGCGTCGTCAGTGAGACCAGGAGCAGAATCAGGAAAATGCGGGGAAAGGCGAGGAAGACATCCGTGGTGTTCATCAGGAGCCGGTCGAGCCAGCGCGGCCCCATGCCCGCCGCCAGTCCCACCGCCGTCCCCAGCAGAACCGCCACCAACACACTGACCCAACCTACCAGCAATGAAATCCGGCTGCCGTGTACCAGGCGCACCAGGACATCACGGCCCAGCAGATCCGTTCCCAGGAGATGGCTGCCGGATGGCGCCGACAGCCGGTCGGCGGCCGCACCGAGGGCGGCGGGATCGCCTGGCGCGATGAGTGGCGCCAGCACCCCCAGCAGGCCCAGCCCCAGGGTGATGGCCAGACCGGGACGCAGCCGGGAATCGGTCCACCATCGGTCACCCGACGTCAACCCGACCAGGCCTGTCCGCGGCCAGGAGGTCATGCCGCATCCTCCCCGGCGCGGCGAACCCGGGGATCGGCCCACCGGTAGAGAATATCGGCGAGCAGGGAACCTGCGATCACCGTCACCGCCGACACCAGCACAGTGGCCATGATCACCGGATAGTCACGGGCCCAGATGGCCTCGATGGCGACCCGGCCCATGCCCGGCCAGCCGAAAACGACCTCCACGACCACTGCCCCCCCCAACAGGAAGGGCAGGCTCAGCCCCAGCAGGGTTATCATCGGCAGCAGGGCGTTGCGCAAGGCATGTCGGATCAGGATCCTGCGCTCGGATAGTCCGCGCGCCCTGGCCGCCAGGATGTAGTCCTGGCCCAGTACCTCGACGAGCGATGTACGCAGATAACGTGCCGTACCCATGAACGAACCCAGGGCCAGGGTGATCACCGGCAAAGCAAGATGTCGCAGCAGATCCGCCAGCCAGGGCCACCATGCGAGGTGCTCGGCATCGGGTGCATGCATCCCTCCGACGGGAAACCAGCCCAGCTTACGGCTCAGGAGCATGATCAGCATCAGAGCGAGCCAGAAGGAGGGAAGGGAGTACAAGGTGAGTCCCACCCCCTGGATCCAGTGGTCGAGAGCCCGGCCCGAGCGGACCACCATGGCCATGGCTGCAACCAGGGCCAGCAGTAGATGAAGCACGTAGGCCGTCACCGTCAGCAGCAGGGTGGCGGGCAGTGCCTCGCCGATGATGACCCCGACGGAACGCTGCTGGCTGAGACTGGTGCCGAAGTCGCCCCTGGACGAGGCGGACAGCCAGTGCAGGTATTGGCGGAACAGGGATTCATCCAGGCCCATTTGCCGACGAATCAGATCCCGGTTGTCCTGACCTAGATTCTCTTCCATGATCTGGTCCAGAGGATCACCCGGAGCCAGACGCACGATGAAGAACACCGCCGAGAGCAGGAGGAAAATCAACAACGTCGAAACAGCGACCCTGCGCACCAGCCAGAAAATCATCTCATCCCTTCAAGTTGAAATCACCGACGGGGTTGATAGTAGGGAGACGGGACGGGAACGGTCAAGCAGGACCGCGGGCGGTGGAAATTCGCAGCCGACGGGTCCGCTTGTCACCCGGTCCGGATGTCAAGTTCGAGAATACGTGCGAAAGCCGCCGCCAGACGGGGGGCCAGAGCCTCGAGATCGGAACTCGTCTGCCGGGCGCCGAACAACTGGCCCAGATCAGTCGTCACCGCCTCCAGCTCCCCGGGGTCCCGGTTCACGTCCGGCAAAAGAAAGGACGACAATTCCAGATGCCGGGGTCCGGCAAGAATGGAACCGTGCTGCAGAAAGACACTTCCGGTGCGGCGCTGGGCGGACCCGATGATCTTCCGCCCGTCCACGCTGATCTCGTGGCGTCCGGCGCTCCGGAAACACACCAACCCCCTGGCCTCCTCGCGTGATTCGCCAGGGGAAATGTCCGCGGCTATGCCCAGGTCGGCCATGAAGGCCAGAAGGGCCTGGTTGATCTTCAGGTAGGTCTCGTTCAGGGAAGCACCGAACACCGGACCGGGAGAAGTTCCGATCACCGCGTAGGTCAGTTCGTCGGCGTGAAGGATGGCCCGGCCGCCGGTGGGTCGCCGGACAAGGTCGTACCCGGCGGCGCGGATACCGACTTCATCGAAATCGGTGAAGTCCTGGTTGTAGCCGATGGTCACCGCGGCAGGTTCCCACCGGTACAGGCGCAGGATCGGATCATCACCCGGTTTGTGCTCCGCCAGTAGCGTGGCGTCCCGGTCCATGTTCACGGCGCCGGTTGCCGCCCGGTCGTAGAAAACCCGCAGGCACTCCATCTAACAGTTGCAGGGGCCGAGCCAGCGCAGATCTGGCTGGCGGGCGGCACGAGCTTCGTCCATCCTCCCGACCGGCGTGGTGTGCGGAGCACCAGTGAGCAGCGCCGGATCCTCGCCGGCTTCGCGGTATATGGTCCGCATGACCTTCACGAACAGGTCGAGGCTCTCCTTGGATTCGGTTTCAGTGGGTTCGACCATCAGAGCTTCCTCCACTATGATCGGGAAATAGATGGTCGGTGCATGGATGCCGTAATCGAGCATGCGCTTGGCGATGTCCAGGGTGCAAACCCCGAATTCATCCTTCCACCGGTTGCCGCTGGCCACGAATTCATGCATGCACCCGTCGGCCTGGTCCACCGGCAGTATGTCCTGCAGCCCGGCCAGGAGGTAGTTCGCGTTCAGCACGGCGCATTCCGAGGCCCG
The DNA here is from genome assembly GCA_965371575.1 of uncultured bacterium. GTDB lineage: Bacteria > Krumholzibacteriota > Krumholzibacteriia > LZORAL124-64-63 > LZORAL124-64-63 > JAGLCY01. The sequence goes on along the minus strand of CBDUYZ010000137.1, from coordinate 1,794 downwards.
GGTCAATCCGTCACCTCCGTTGCGCAGGATGTAGGCCAGCGCGCGCAGACAAACACCGACATTGCCGAAGTAGGAATGGATGCCCTGGTCGTCGGGGCCAGGAACCTTGGCCAGAGAAAAGGAACCGTCGCGGTCGAGGTTGATCCGCGGACCGGGCAGAAAAGCCGCCAGTTCTTCGGTTACACAGATAGGACCGGCGCCGGGTCCTCCCCCGCCATGAGGCGTGCTGAAGGTCTTGTGCAGGTTGAGATGCACCACGTCGAAGCCCATATCGCCGGGCCGGGTCTTGCCCATGATGGCGTTCATGTTGGCGCCGTCCATGTACAGGCGTCCACCCGCCCCGTGAACGATATCGGCTATCTCCCGGATGCCGTTCTCGAACAGACCCAGGGTGTTGGGATTGGTGATCATGATGCCGGCGGTACGCCTGGACACGGCTTCACGCAGGACATCCAGATCGATGCGGCCGTCTGCGGCCGAAAGAATGGTACGCGGTTTCAGGCCGGCTCTCACAACCGAGGCGGGGTTGGTGCCGTGGGCCGAATCGGGAATGAGGATCTCGTCCCGGCCGGCATCGCCGTTGGACAGATGCAGGGCACGGATCACCAACATGCCCAGGTATTCCCCGTGGGCGCCCGCGGCCGGAATCAGACTGCACGCCGCGAACCCGGTGATCTCACAGAGTGCGTCCTCAAGGTGCTTGAGAGCTCCCAGCAAGCCCTGGATATCCCCGGAGCCCTGTTCGGGATGCAGATCGGCCAGGCCGGAGAGGGCGGCCACCTGCTCGTTGACCCGCGGGTTGTACTTCATGGTGCAGCTACCCAAGGGATACATGCCACGCTCGATGTGGTGGTTGAGATTGGACAGCGCTGTGAAGTGCCGCATGACCTCCGGTTCGCTCAGCGCAGGGAAATCCGCGGGTTCGGCGCGCCGCATGGCCGCCGGCAGAGAGTGTGCGAGATCTGCGGCGACCGACTCGCCGTCCCAGATTGGAAAGGTCAGGCCGCGGCGACCGGCGGCACCCTTGTCGAACAGGGAGCCGGGCAGGCCGGCGTTCCAGCGGCCGGGGGTCTGTTCCACCCGGTTCCTGTTGTCCTGGTTCATGCGGACACCTCCTTTCCACCGGTGGCGGCAGACAGGAATTCCTCCAGCAGCAGGCCGTAGTTCTCGATTTCGGCAGCCGTCCGCTTTTCCGTGACGCTGACCAGAAGGTCTGCCGCGCCGCAGCCGGCCACGCCCTCCAGCGGGATGCCGGCCAGCACTCCCCGTTCCCGGGCGAAGGCGCGGAAATCCGCGGCCGGCCTGGCGAGCCGGATCACGGTTTCATTGAAGACCGGACCAGGGAAGGGCAGGCTGACGCCCACTATGCCGGATAATCGCCGACGCAGGGCGGTGATGCGGGTCAGGTTGGCCTCACCCAGTTCCGCCAGGCCACCGGCGCCGAGCATGGCCAGATAGACGGTCGCGCGCAGGGCGTTCAAACCCTGGTTGCTGCAGATGTTGCTCGTGGCCTTGTCCCGGCGGATATGTTGTTCGCGTGTCTGAAGGGTCAGAACGTAACCCTCGTTGCCGCGGTTGTCGGTCGTGCGCCCCACGATGCGGCCGGGAATGCGCCGCTTGTGTTTTTCATGGCAGGCCAAAAATCCCAGCAGGGGACCGCCCCAGGAAGGGGGGATCCCGAAAGGCTGCGCTTCGCCAACGGCGAGTTCGGCGCCGAATTCGGCGGGAGCCTTGAGAAGTGACAAGGCCACCGGACTGACGGCCGCCACCACGATCGCGCCGGCGTCCCTGATC
>CBDUYZ010000136.1:0-6834 GCA_965371575.1 uncultured bacterium | reverse complement strand
CCCCAGTGGTACGGGCCCTTGTCCTCCAACGCCCTGCGGTGAGGGTGGGACGGTATGCCGCCTTAGAGACTTGATCCTGCTGACAAGCCCGGCATGCAGGCTCCGGGTAATCCGCAGGTACGAGGACATCCCGGGGTCTGTGTGTATGGCTTGTCAGCAGGGTCACGCGCCTAGGGTAGCAGACCGTTCTGCTTGAGCCATTCGTAGGAGGCCTGGAAAATGTCGGTGCTGGTGCGCAACCCCAGCTTCTTCTTGATGTGCGAGCGGTGTACCTCGACCGTGCGCGGGCTGATATTCATTATCTTGGCGATCTCGGTGATTTCCTTGCCTTGACCGGTAAGCTGGAAGAGCTCCAGTTCCCGGTTGCTGAGGATCTTCACCGGCGAACCGGCGGGGGTCTCGGAGCCAAGCTGATCCACCGCGGTCTGCGTCATTTCCTCGCTCAGGAATGTCTTGCCGTCCAGTACGGCACGGATGGCCTCAAGGATCTTCTCGGTACCCGCCTGCTTCATGATGTACCCCTTGGCTCCGGCCTTGAGGCAACGGACCGCGTAGGTGAATTCATCGTGCATGGAAACGGCGAGGGTGAGGATGTCCGGATGGTTAAGCCTGATATCCTTCAGCAGATTGAGACCATTGCCTTTCTTGAGGGAAATATCGACCAGCACCAGGTCGGGACCGTGCTTCGCGATGGCGGCCATGGCCTCATCATGGTCCGCCGCCTCGCCGCAGACCGTCAGGTCAGGTTCCATCTGGATGATGGACTGGATCCCGGAGCGGACCAGGGGATGGTCGTCGACGATCAGGAGCTTCGTGGCCCCCGTGCCGGCTTCCGTGTTCATTATCATGGTCTCCCTTTGCTGTATGGGAATGTGCCACTTGACGGCTAGCCCGGATTATTCATGAATCACCTACTACGGCTGCGTATGATTTGATTTGACAGCACCTTCTCGGTTTTGCTCCCTCAACGTACCTACGGGTACGCCTCGGTCCCAAAACACTGCGAGGGCACTGTCAAATCAAACCATACACACCCTCGCTACGATGATTCATGAATAATCCAGGCTAGGGAATCTAACATCCCGCCCTGGAAAAATAAATAAAACTGTATAAAGGCATCTTTCCCGGGTTTCTCCTGCGGGGCTCGCACCGACCCTACAGTGATGCGACGAGATCTTCCAACCGCAGATTGAGCATGATGTTGAGCCGGTAGGCCAGATCGGCGTCACCCGGCGGCAAATGCAGGGCTTTCAGCGATCCCATGAATTGGCGGTGGGAGCGGCCCGCCCGGTAATCCGGTTCCCGGGGGGGATAAAGCAGGTAGCGGTCGACCAGAGCCACGTCCGGGTCGAGCAGGAGGGTGGTCGAATAGTAGACCAGGCCCCGGGTGCGGTACATACAGGAGCCGCCGATCTTCCGCTTGCCGATGGCCAGATCCGAGACGCCGCGCTGCTTGACCCCGGGCACGTCGCAGACAGACAGGGCAGTGATCAACCAGTCGCTGATGGCGGCAAACGCGCTCTTGATTTTCCCGACGCCCGGCAGCGGCGCCGCCACCGAAATGATCAGGTTGCCGGGGTCCAGGACTACGCTGCAACCACCGCCGGCCCGTTTGTAGAGGGTGATTCCGTCGGTGGAAATTTTGGCGGTGTTCAGTTCGAGTTCCTGCCGGCCGCCCCGACCGATCACCACCGCGATTTCCGTCGGTTCATAGATGCGTACGCGTGGCCAGCCGTCGTCCAGGGTTCGTGTGATTATATCGTCGTCAAGATCGTAGGGTAACGTGGGCAGGTCCACCATGGCCGTCAACGCACCTTGCGCGGTGGGTTGATATGGACCGCTTCGCCGGAGGCGACCTCGGCGGCTTCCATGATGGCCTCGGACAGCGTGGGGTGGGGATGGATGGTCACCATGATATCCTCGAGGGTGGCTCCCATCTCGACGGCCAGGGTGCCTTCGGCGATCAGTTCGCTGGCCATGGGGCCGACGATGCCGACGCCCAGGATCAGTCCACTGGCCGGGTCGGCGAGGATCTTCACCATCCCGTCGGTGCGGCCCAGGGTGCGCGCGCGGCCGAGTGCGGACAGGGGAAAACGGCCGATGTTGACGGCGGTGTCCTGTTCCTCTGCCTCGCGTTCGGTCAGACCGGTCCAGGCGATCTCCGGATCAGTGAAGACCACCGCGGGAATGGCCCGGTTGTCGAAGGCCACCTCGCCGCCGTGGATGGCTTCGGCCGCCACCTTGCCCTCGCGGCTGGCCTTGTGGGCCAGCATGGGACCTTCGGCCGCGTCGCCGATGGCGAATATGTTGGGTTCGGCCGTACGACATTTCTCGTCGGTCTTGATGAAGCCCCGCTCGTCGACGGCCACCTTGGTGTTCTCCAGACCGATATCGGCGGTGTTGGGCCGCCGGCCGATTGCCACAAGCACCTGGTCGTAGTGCTTGCCGATCACCTGCCCGTCGACTTCGATCTCCACGTCGAAGCCGTTGGCCGCGTCGCCATCAGTTTCGGCGATGGATTTGACCTTCGAATCGAGCATGATCTCGTGCAGTCGCTGCTTGATCTGGTCCACCATGATGTCCACCAGGTCGAAATCGGCACCCAACAGCAGTCGGGGGGTGAACTCTACGACCGACACTTCGGACCCCAGCCCCTGGTACACTAGGCCCATTTCCAGACCGATGTAACCGCCACCCACGACCAGCAGCGAACCGGGCACGCGGGGGAGTTTGAGGGCGTCGGCGCTGGACCACACTGACGGGACGATGCCCTCGGGCAGCAGATTCAGGCTCGAACCGGTAGCGATGATGGCCTGCTCGAAATCGATGCCGCCGGGCTCGTCGCCCTCGATGGTCAGGCTGGTGGACGAATCAAAGCGGGCGTGGCCCTGTACCACCGTCACGCCGCGCCGTTTGAGCAAGCCGCTGATCCCGTCGGAAAGGCCGGCGACGACTTCGTCGGTCCAGGTGCGAAGCTTGACCGGGTCGATCTCCACGCCCTGGAAGGACAGGCCGAACTGCTCGGCGCGTCGGGTCGTTTCCTTGACTTCCACCGCGTGGATCAGGGTCTTCGAGGGGATGCAGCCTTCCAGCAGACAGGTGCCGCCGGGTCGTTCCCTCTCTTCGACAAGCAGAATTTCCTTACCCAGGTCCGCCAGACGCAGAGCGGCTACGTAACCGCCGGGACCGCTGCCGATGACCACGACCTGGGTTTCTTCACGCAGACTTCCCATCACCATTTCGGTGTTCTCCTTTTATGGATCCGCTTGTCGGACCAGCCAGCTCAGGTTTCCAGCAGCAGCAGATTCGGGTCCGAAAGCTGTCGCACCAGTTCGGCCACGAAGCGGGCGGCGTCCGCGCCGTCGGCGATACGATGGTCGAAGGCCAGGGTCAGCGGCAGGATCTTGCGAATGACAATCTCGCCGTTACGGACCACCGGCTTTTCCTGGACCTTGCCCATGCCCAGGATGGCCACTTCGGGATAGTTGATGGTCGGCAGCAGGGCCGTGCCGCCCAGCGGTCCGACGTTGGTGATGGTGAACGTGCCGCCCCGCATGTCTTCCGGCGGCAGCTTGCCTTCGCGGGCCAGGGTGGCCTTCTCGAAAATGTCGTCGGCGATCTGGATGATGCTCTTGCTGTTGGTGTTCTTGACCACCGGCACCACCAGGCCGCGTCCGGTGTCGGCCGCGAAACCGATGTTGTAGTACTTCTTGTATATTATCTCTTCGCGGAAGGGATCCAGGCTCGCGTTGAATGCGGGCGTGGCCTTCAGACCCGCGGTGATGGCCTTGATCACGAAGGCCAGCAGGGTCAGCTTGCCGCCCGCGCCGCCGGTGCGACGTTCCTTTTCGCGTATGCGGAACTTGTCCAGATCGGTCACGTCGGCGTCGTCCATGTGGGCGACGTGAGGCACCAGCGACATGCTGGTAACCATCTTGCGCGCCACCTTGCGGCGAATTGAACGCAGGGCCTCCACCTCGATCGGGCCGTCGGCGCTGAAGTCGGGCAGGGGTTCGATCTCCAGGAAGGGGATGGTCGCCGAGGCATGGGCGGCGAATTCGGCGAAAGCGGCGTCGTCATGCACCTGCTTGGCGGCCACATGCTCGGCCGGTTCGCCGGTGGCTGCGTCGGTTGAGCCTGCCGCGGTTGCCGGGGCCACACCGTGGTCGGCGAAGCGGTGCACGTCCTCGGGCACGACACGGCCGCCGGGCCCGGTGGGCGTGACCAGGTTGATGTCGATCTTCAGCTCTCGAGCCAGCCGTCGCGTGGCCGGGGCGGCGGGAACCGGACGCCGGACGCCGGGCATGGCGGCCGGGGCAACCGCCTCGGGGACGGTTTCGGGCTCGGGGGTGTCGGGTGCGGCGAAGGTCTTCTCTGCGGCCGCTTCTTCGACCGCCGCGGCCTCACCCGTGCCGTCGTCGATGACCACCACCACATCGCCCACGTTGACGATGTCGCCGACCTTGCCCTTGTAAGCGGCGATCCGGCCGCCCCGGGGCGAGGGGATGGTCACGGCGGCCTTATCGGTTTCCACGTCCATCAAGGGCTCGTCTTCGCCGATCTCGCCGCCTTCCTCTACGTACCACTTGAGAATCTCGCCCTCGGCGATTCCTTCTCCCAGATCAGGTAGTTTGAATTCGAACAAGCTGCGGCCTCCCGGTCAGAAATTAAGGGTATCCTCAATGGCGTGAACCACCCTGGGGGCGTTGGGCAGATAACTCTTTTCCCGCCCGAAGTAGGGCGTGACCACGTCGTAGCCGGTCAGGCGCTTGACGGGCGCTTCCAAATAGAGGAAGGCCTTGTCGTTGATCCGGGCTGTGATCTCGGACGACACGCCGAAGCTGCGCGGAGCTTCCTGAACCACGACGCAGCGTCCGGTCTTGGTCACCGATTCCACCACGGTGTCGCTGTCCAGCGGTGTAATGGTCAATAGATCGATGATTTCGATTTTTGTCCCGTGCTTTTTCTCCACCTCGGCCGCGGCCTTGACCACCGGCCGCATCATTGCGCCCCAGCCGACCAGCGTCAAATCAGTGCCCTCCTGGACGATCTGCGCCTTGCCCAGAGGCATGACTTCCTCCTCGTCGGGCACTTCCTCGCGAAAGGCGCGGTACGAGTGCTTGGGCTCCATGAATACCACGGGATCCGGGTCGCGGATAGCAGCCAGCAGCAGTGCCCGGGCGTTTCGTGGACCACTGGGGATGACCACCTTGGCGCCGGGCAGATGGGCGTAGGTCGCCTCGCGGCTCTCGCTGTGGTGCTCCAGGGCGCGCACCCCGCCGCCGTAGGGCATTCGGATCACCATGGGCACCGTGAATTGGCCGTGGGTACGGGCGCGCATACGGGTGGCGTGGGCCTCGAACTGTCCCATCATCAGGTAGCTGAAGCCCGAGAACTGCATCTCGCAGACCGGTTTCAGACCAGCCATGGCCATGCCGATGCTGGCGCCGATTATCGCGCTTTCGGCCAGGGGTGTGTCCAGGACGCGGCCGGTGCCGAACTTGTCCAGCAGGCCTTCGGTCAGGCGGAAAACGCCGCCGTCGACGGCCACATCCTCGCCCAGCACGATCACGTCCTTGTCCTTCTCCATTTCCTGGTGAAGCGCCAGGTTGATGGCCTGGACCATGTTCAGTTTAGCCATGGTCGGCCTCCCTCTGGACATTGGCCAGGAAGTCCCGGTGCTGCTCGGCGATGACCGGATGCTCGGTCCCGTAGACGTGCTCGAACGGTGCGTCCGGCTTCCAGTCCTTGGGCAATTCGAATTCCTTGACGGCCTCCTCGATCCTGCCCTTCACCTCATCGAGCAGGGCTTCCTCCTTGTCGTTGTCCCAGAATCCCTTGTCTTTCAAATACTTGTTGAATCGAAGGAGCGGCTCGTTCTCCCAGGCACGTTTTTCCCCTTCCTCGTCGCGGTACTTCCTGGGGTCGTCGGCGGTGGTGTGCATCATCAGGCGGTAGGTCACTGCTTCGATGAGCGTGGGACCTTCACCCTGGCGGGCCCGGTCCAGCGCCTCGGTGATGGCCACGTGCATGGCCAACGGATCGTTGCCGTCGACCTGCAGGCAGGGCATTTCGTAGGCGATGCCCTTCTGGGCGAGGGTCTGGCTGGCGGTCTGAGTCTCGCGGGGCATCGAGATGGCCCACTGGTTGTTCTGCACGATGAACACCACCGGGACCTTCCACACCGACGCAAAGTTCAGCCCCTCATGGAAATCTCCCTCGCTGGTTCCGCCGTCGCCGATGAAGCAGACGGTCACCGAATCCTCGCCCTTGTAGCGGCTGGCCCAGGCCAGGCCCACCGCGTGCCCAAACTGGGCTCCGATGACGACGCTGGTGGGGAGGAGCCGCAGGTTCTTGTCGGGCAGGATGTTGCCTTCTTCCCAGCCGTTGTAGTAGCTGAGGGCCGAGGTCATGAGTTCGCCGCGGATAAGACGTCCGCCCAGTTCACGGAAGGCACCCACGAACCAGTCCTTTTCCTTCATGGCCAGCGCCACGGGGACCGAGATGGCCTCCTGGCCGGTATTGGGCGGAAAGGTGCCCAGGCGGCCCTGGCGCTGGAGTTTGAGCATGCGCACGTCGAACTCGCGGGCCAGCCGCATCCAGCGGTACATTTCCAGCAACTCGGCCTCACCGAGTTTCGGCTCCAGCTCGACATCGAGGTTGCCCTTCTCGTCGAGAATCTGGAGGTGCTGTACTGAAAATTTCGCGATCTGTTTTCTCGGCATCCAAAAATTCCTTTGTTGAACGTAGATATCGAAGTCGTGAAAACGGGCCGGATTGCGGCCCCGAAGGGGTGTTCGGAGAGGCTTCCCGGCCCGGGAATTACTGGCCACA
>CBDUYZ010000135.1:0-6860 GCA_965371575.1 uncultured bacterium | reverse complement strand
TCCAGGTCAAGCTGGTCGAGATCGACAGCCGGACCGGCAAGGTCAGGCTGAGCCGCAAGGTCCTGCTGCCCAGGCCCGAAGGCATGGAAGACGCGCCCCGGGATAGTCGTCGCGGCGGCGGCGATCGCGGTGGTCGCGGCGGTCCGCGCGGCCGGCGCTAGGTCTTTCCGAGATGAACCTCGATCCCTACAGGAACGAGACACCGCCCCGCCGGGAAGTTCTTCCCGGTGGGGCCATTCTCCTTTCAGTGCCCATGCGCACGGCCAACGCCGTGACCCTCGGGGTCTGGCTGCGCACCGGCAGCCAGGACGAGCCGCACGGGCTGGGCGGGGTGTCGCATTTCCTGGAACACATCGTCTTCAAGGGCACTCGTAAACGCTCCGCACTGGAGGTGGCCGAGACTTTCGACCGGATCGGTGCAGCGGTGGACGCCTTCACCACCAAGGACATGGTGGCCTTCATCATCAAGGTCCTGCCCGAATACTTCGCCGAGGCGGTGGACTTGCTGAGGGAGATGCTGTTCGAACCGGAACTGGATCCCAAGCTGGTCAAACTCGAACAGGACGTCGTCTGCGAGGAAATCCAGGAGGCCATGGATACCCCTGAAGACAGGCTCCATGACGCCTTCGCGAGACGGCTCTATGGCAACCACCCCCGTGGCCGACCGATCCTGGGCTCGTCCGGAGTGGTGCGCACCTTCAATTCCGATATTCTGCGCCGGGAGCACCAGCGCCTGTTCACGCCGCAGAACCTGATAATTTCCATGGCCGGCAACATCATGACCGGTTTCCATGAGGTGGTGGCCGAGGCCTTCGCCCGGGACGGCATGGCCGATCCCGCCGGTCCCGCTTCAGTCGAGGACGCCGTCTCACCTGGCGCGGCGGCCACCATCGACCTGGCTCTGGACGAGGTGGATCCCTTCCGTCTGAATCTGATCAGTCCCATCATTCAGACCTATTTCGAGATAGGCAACCTGGGCATTCCCTTCCATCACGAGGATCGGGTGCCGGTGTTCCTGCTCAACAATATGCTGGGCGGGGGCATGAGCAGCCGCATCTTCCAGGCGGTGCGGGAAAGGGAGGGTCTGGCCTACACGGTCTACAACTACAACGACATGGGGCGGGACATCGGGCTGGTCAGCTGCGCGGGCTCCTGTTCCCCGGAAAAGCTGCAGAGGCTCGAGGACGTCATCCGCATGGAATATTTCCGGTTGAGCAACGAGGGTGTGAAGCTCGCCGAGCTGGACAGCAACCGGGCCCAGATCAAGTCCCATCTGATCTTCTCGCTCGAAGGCATGGTCAACCAGATGTTCCGGTCGGCGCGAAACGAGATTCTCTATGGGCGCTTCCTGTCCGTGTCGGAACTGGTGGACCAGATCGACGTGGTGGGCGTGGACGATATCGTCCGGTGCGCCGATACCTACTTCAATCCCGATTCACTTCTCGTGGCCGTGCATGGCCCTGAACTCATGAACAACAACGGCTCGTAGGTCATTTCCAGTTCAGATCCGCGCTCTTCAGTAGTTCCATGACCCGCCCGATCCGGGCGTCGTCTATGACCAGCGAGGTCCGGGCGTAACCCTTGCCGTGGATACCAAAACCGCTGCCGGGCGAAAGCAGCACGCCGGATTTCTTGAACACCTCGGTGACGAAGCCGAAATCATCGTCGCCCCAGGCCGGCGGGATGCGGGCCCATATGTACAGGGTGGCCGGGGGAGAAGGCACCTCCCAGCCCAGTTCACGATATCCGGCGACCACCAGATTGCGCCGGTGTTCGTACAGGGCCCGGTTGTCCGCGCAGATCTTCTGAGTACCCGTCAGGGCTTCGACCGCCGCCATCTGGATGCCGCCGAAAAGGGAAAAATCCACGTTGCTCTTGACCCGACCCAGATTGGCGATGACTTCCGGACCCCCCACGGCGAACCCGGCCCGCCAGCCGGCCATGTTGTGACTCTTGCTCAGGCTCTGGAATTCCACGGCCACCCCGCGGGCACCCGCGGCCTGGAACACGCTGGGGGGCGGGGAGTCTGCGTCGAAACCCAGTTCGCTGTAGGCGATGTCGCTGACCAGCAGGATCCGGTGTTCGTGGCACCAGGCCACCACCTTTTCGTAGAATGCCAGGTCGCAGACGCCGCCGGTGGGATTGTGCGGATAGTTGATGATCAGCATCCGGGCCCGGTCGGCCACATCGGCGGGAATAGTGTCGAGATCCAGGACGAACCCGCGGTCCTCGGTGAGGGCCGGCTCGAAGATCTTCGCCTCACACAGCCGCGCGGCGCCGCAGTAGGCCGGATAGCAGGGGCTGGGTATGATGACCGTGTCGCCGGCGTTCAGATAGGCCCGCATCAGGTTGGCCAGGCCTTCCTTGGACCCGATCAAGGGTAGGATTTCGGCATCCGGGTTCCACGTGACCGCGAACCGGCCCAGATACCAGGCGGCGATCGCTTCACGCAGCCGGGGCAGACCCTTGAAGGTGCCGTAACTGTGGCAGTTCCAGGAATCGTCCTCCAGGGTGCGGTTCAGCGCGGCGATGATGTTGTCCGGCGCCCGTCCGTCGGGATTGCCGACTCCCAGGTCGATGACTTCGCGTCCGGCCGCCAGCGCCTCCTCCTTCATGCGAAAGACGGTGGTGAAAACGTAGGGCGGCAGGTTGGCGACACGGTCGGCGCAGGGGATGAGAAATTCCGCTTTGTTCATGATCTCCTCGCTCAGGTCTCATGCGGTCACCCGTTTCCGTCCGGGCACCCGAGCCTCGGGTGGCCTGACGCGGGCGCCGCTACAGCGTCGTGACGGGCGAAAAAACGATTGATCCAGGCTAAGATAAATGGGGAATAGAACGCGGGTAAAGGGAAAAAATCGCTGCGTTCCCGGGCGGGAATCACGAGCCAAAGGTGAATTTGTCCTGCTTTCGGTTGAGGGTGTACTGCCATCCGAGGTCATCGACGGTGATCAAGACCGAAGGCGTAAGCTGACCGCTGCGCACCATCTCGCTCAGGGTCGTGGGCCATTCACCCTTCTCATAACGGTAGAGGCGGGCTGCGGTGACGACTTCGGACCGGATCTGGGCCCTGCGCAAGGATTCCCCCGGATTCGGTCCGGTCGGGGGGCTCGCAGTCCAGCGCAGCCACCCCAGGGCGCCGATGATCAGCACCGCCAGCAGCGTGAGGGGCAGGGAACGCAGACCGGACTGCAGCTTCATCGTGAAGCGTTCGCCCTGGTTGTCGGACTCCTCGTCCTCGGAATCCGGTTGAACCAGTTCCAGAACGCCACTTTCGCACCAGTTCTTGAGCATACTCCGGGCGACGAAACTTTCAGTCTTGCCCTGGCGGATGATCCGACCCAGGGGTAGGCTGGCAACCGCCATCTCCAGGATCCGCAGGCTGGATTCAGACATTTCATCCGTGTCCAGGGACTGCTTGCCCTGCTTGAAGGTGATGGCCTGGGAAGGCAGGAACTCCTTGAGCATTCCTTCCTCGTCCAGCCGGCGGGCAGCCTCCATCAGGAGTCCCTGAACATCCAGGTTGTAGCGACATACTACCCCGGGAGGTGTGTCCTTGGTCGGGGTGAAATGGTAACGCCCGCGGCGCATCTTCATGCCTGCGTGCACAATTTCCTGGGCCAGGCTCTTGAGGGCCCGGTCCATCTCAATCTCATCCATCAAACCTTCGGAGATCAGGATCTCGGTCAAGTCCAGGGAACTGTTCTTGCCGACGTACTCGATGTGTTTCCACTGCTGCTCGCTGAAGAAGCCGTAGGCGCGCAGGAATGATTCCAGCGGATCTCGGGACCGGCTGCGGCGATCACGGGTGGAAATGAGCACACCCTTGTCGAAGATGAACACCATGTTCCGGTTCGTTTCCAGGTTCAGGAACCCGGATTTCTGCTGGCTAGCGACCAGTTGCAAGATCTCCGCCAGATTGAAATCGCTCAGTTGGCCTTCCAGGGCCATGTCCAACCTCCTCTATCTCATCACGACGCCGGGTATAGATACTGTTTCCCGGTTGGATGTGTTTGGGGACAGGGAATAGCGGTCGGGAATGCCGCGCCGCAGCCCGGGACCGTCCATAAATGCAATGATCCAGGAAAGGGCGATCAGCCCGGCACCCAGCAGGACCGAACTCCCGTTCCACCCCGGCCACAACGCCGCGGGCATGGGCAGCCACTTGGCATGTAGGGTTTCAGCAGGAAGCATCAGGCCTGGCGAGGCCCAATCCGCGCCCAGGTCGAAAGCCCAGCCGGCAAACAGCAGGAAAATGCCCATCGCCAGGATCGAAAGTCGGATGAAGGCCGCCAGGAAGTGACCCGTGGCCAGGTGTCCTGCGCCCGGTAAAAGACGGTTGACCTTGATGACCCTGTGAGTGAGAGCCATGCCCTGCTCCCGGCTGCGGTTCTTCAGCAGTGTGCCCAGAACCAAGTCGCTGCGTGATCTTTCGGCGGTTTCACCGCAACCGGCGCAGAGCCAGGCGTCGTCACGGATCTTGCAACAGTCATGGCACAGGGGAAGCCCGCAATTCTCGCATTCGGTGGGATCGTTCCGTCGGCTCCACCACATGATTATGAACAGGGCCAGCAGCAGGGGTCCGCCGACCAGGGCGTACAGCGGCAACGGTGGCGCGCCCAGCAGGTGGCGCCACGAGGATAGAACCACCAGCGGTGGGTAATCGGGCGCCTCGAACCGGCAAGCCTCACTCATGGCCTGGTTGGTCAGGGGTGGGTAGGCAACCGGGGAGTAACCCTGGCGCCTGGTCACGCCCTTGGTGGAGAAGGAGGGGATGAAGCCCAGGGAGCGGGCCTTGTCCATGGCCTCGGTCGCCTCCGGCACGAAAAGTTTCTTGAAATAGACCTGGGCCAGGTTGAAGTACGTTTCACCGCGCTTGGGATGTGCCAAGGAGATCTCGGTGTACGCCTTGGCCGCGCTGTCCATATGGCCCCGGTAATAGGAGTTGTTGGCCATACCGACCATGGCCGGGAAGTTGTGCACCTCGGTTTCCAGGACCAGCTTGAACAGGCGGCTGCTTTGCTGGTAGCGGCCACGCCGGGCTTCCTGAATGGCCAGGGCTGTTGTCAGTCGGTTGGTCCGGCTCTGGTCCCCGGAGATCGCGATCCGGCTCTTCAATTCCTTGATCAGGCCGCCGGAGGGAGGCAGGGTGCAGGCCCTGTCCAGCAGGGTGACTTCGCTGGTCGGGTCGATGGTCGGTACGGCAGAACGAAGGATCGCCCAACCGGGAAATACCAGGGCCGTTGCCATGACCCAGGTCGCCAACAGCAGGTAGCGGACCTTACCCTTGGCGTGGACCAGCAGGGGAATTGACATAAAGGCCAGGAAACCGAACCAGCCCGGCTTGAACAGCACCAAGATGATCGGAATCAGGAACGGCAGCAGGAAGCGCGGCTGGTGCTTGGGATCCTTCAGGACCGTTGCGCCCATGTCGTGGGCCAAAATGCGCCACCACGCCAGGTACAGGCCCGACACCAGCACAGTCCAGAAGAGCCCGTTGAGCAGGGTGGCGCCCTGATGCCAGGCCACGATGAAATGGCCGCGTCCCACGGGAGAATTCATGAGGGCTCTGAACGAGGCCGGCAGGACCCTGAACAGGGTGGCGGTGTCCATGGATTTAATGGCCTGTATCGATTGCCACCACTGGTAGCGGGGATGTCCGGGTGAAGCCTCGATCGCGGCCGCCAGGTTCTTCATCACTCCGTCCGGGTTGTCGGACATGGCCGCCTGACGGGCGAGGTGGTAGCGGAACGCGCCGGCCAGCGGATCATCGAGACGGGGCGGCATCTTGGGCGACGTCGCATTTTCGATGGTCGAGGCCTGGGCTTCCGGCAGCAATTTACGGCTGATGTTGAGATCAATGCCGGCGTAACGCGGGTCGAATCCCTCTGCCTCGACCCCGTATTCCATCAGGGTATCAAGAGGAGCCGGAGAAGCGCCCGTCTCCTCGGTCGCGATGCCCAGGCAGGCCAACGCCAGGGCCAGCCCAAGGTAGTGGCTCGACACCTTCATTCGACAACCTGTTTTCTTAGGGTTCCGCATTCGATTGTTGAATCTTCCGTCTGATCGTTGGATGATCCTGCTCAAGAGCAGGAATACTGCCCCACGGCTCCGGATCGGTGAACCGGGTCGGGTATCCTATGCTACTGATATCGTACGATTCAGGCGGGGATTAACCGGAATTTTGAATAATTTCCGCCCGGCGGATGTGGAGAAACCTTGTTCCTGGACACTACCGGCCGTTTCATGCTCCGACGCCTCCTCCTGGTGGTAGCCGGATTGTGCGGAACGACGGGTCTGATAATCGAATACGGCACTTATCCCGCCGCCTGGCTGCTGGTCGTCGCCCGGGTGTTGAGCGGGGCCGCGGTCGGGTTTTTTCTGTTGGAACAGGCTCTGTCCTGGTGGGACAGCGGGACGTTCCGGCGCTACCTGAGGGAAAGATGGCCGACCTTCTCTTTGTCGGTGCTGCTCATCCTGGAGATACTGACCCTGCTGGCCGGGAGCCGGACCACCTGGCTGAACAGCGTCCTGGGGCACCTGTCGGTGGGCTCGGTGACCCGGGCCTATCTGATCATCACTCAGATCTCCATAGTTTCCGTCTTCGTGGTCCAACTCCCGCATCTCCACCGGCGTTTCGCGAGCACGCGCGTCCGGCCCGCGGTGGCTTTCGTGGTGACCTTCATAGCCCTGATCATCCTGGGAGCGGGGCTGCTGTTGCTGCCCCGGGCCACGCCGTCCGCAAGTCCGCTGCTCCCTCTTGACGCCCTGTTCACTGCCACCAGTGCCGTGTGCGTCACCGGACTGATCGTCCGCGATACCGGGACCGGTTTCACCGTTTTCGGCCAGACGGTGATCCTGGT
>CBDUYZ010000134.1:0-6878 GCA_965371575.1 uncultured bacterium | reverse complement strand
GCAGTGTTTTGGGACCGAGACGTACCCGTAGGTACGTTGAGAGAGCAAAACCGAGTCACCGCGAAGCGCTGGGAGTGCAGCGAGCAGACCGTGCTGTCAAATCTTATCATACGCAGCCGCAGTAGGCGATTCATGAATAATCCGGGTTAGACATGGCTGTGCCCGTCGCTGTGCTCGCCGGGCCTGCGGCCGAGTTCAGGGAATTTTCGCTACCCTGAAGATCATGACTCCGGCGCCGGCGTTCTGGTGAACAGATTCGAACCGACCGGGATCCCCGTCCAGAACAGCGAACAGGCTTGCCGTGGTCGCGTCCGGTTCGCCTGGACCAAGGAAAATGTAATCCACCCCGAATCTTTCGATCCGGCGGTCCAGTTCCTTACGGCCGATGGTCCCGAAACCCACCACCGGACGCAGGAAATGGATGTGCTGCCTCAGCGGCCAACGCACCATGATCAGATCCCCAGGTCCGGTATTGTCCCGGATCCAGCCGGCCTCCAGACCGGGGTCGGTGATGACCTTTCCGGCGGCGTCCGGCGTAGAATGCATGGGCCTCGCTGCCCGGTAGCCGTTGTGCAGGAGCGAGAGGGACAAAAGCAGGAACACGGCCGGCCGGAAGACCCGGTGTCGTCGGGTATCGGCAGGCTGGTCGAGGACTTCCAGGAGGATCAGGAACAGCAGCGGCAGGATCGGCAGCAGCAGGCGGGACTGCACGCCGGAGGGATAGCCGGCGAAATTCAGGAGAACGCCACCGTAGACAGATAGATAGATCGCGAGGAACAGGGAACGGCCCCTGCCCATCCTGCCCGCGGTGACCAGTCCCCAGATGATTCCGCCGGCCAGTACGATCCCCGTGGCGAGCTGCAGGGGTCCGTAGACGGCGCCCAGACCGATCCGGGCGGCCAGATCCGCCAGGGGATTCCCGAATATGGGCACCAGCACCACAGGAAGTTCCTTCAGGTAACCGATCAGGTTTTCGGCCATGAGCGCAACCCGTGATCCGAGGGTTCCATCCCCGGCAAAAACCTGCTGCAGATAGCCCCGGGTAATCAATCCGCCGCCAGCCTCCCGACTGGCCACGGCGTGGGGTAGCAGGACCGCCGCCATTCCGCCGCTCAGGATGAGAGCCCTCCGCCACCGACGGTGTACAAGCCAGTACACGACCATCGCCACGGGCAGGGCCAGACCGATGGAACGGATCATGATCGCCGCGGCGGACACGATCACCAGGACGGCAAACCGGGACCGCCTGATCCGGGGAACGTCGGCCTGTTCGAGGAACAGCAGGACGGCCGCCAGGGAGACGAAGGCAAAGGGCAGATCGCTGAACACCCTGACAGCATAGCCGATGGTCCAGGGGTTCAGGCAGACCAGGGCGGTCAGCGCCAGGCGGTTACCGGCGCTCGTGAAACGGGCCAGCAGCAGACAGATGGGTACCAGTCCGGCCAGGGCCAGCATGGGGACAAGCTTGAAGATCTGCACCGAGGTCGGAGCCAGCATCGCGAACGGGCTCAGGAGCAGGGGAAAGCCCAGGGGAAAAATGCTGGGAGCCCAGCCGGGCCCCGTCCCGTTGAGCTGGATGACTGGTCCCCGGCCCTCGGCCAGTGATCGGGCCATCTCGATGTAGTAGGCGTCGTCCATACCGGCACCGACGGGGAATTCGCCGAATCGCAGGATAACGAAGATCACGCCGGTGGCCACGACGGCGGCCAGGCCTATCCGGTCGCGAAGCCGTAAGCTGTGGAAAAGACTGTCTTTCATGTACCGCCGACGCATGGCTGGGGGACGGGTTTCATTCGCCTTTTCTGCGGATCGGGACCACCTTAGAGTAATTCCGGGCCCTGGACAAGGCCGGGCCGTCATTCGGACCGGACCCGGTTGCATTTTACGGCCTGCCCGGTTAAACTTGTTAGCCCGGATTATTCATGAATCACCGTAGCGAGGGTGTGTATGATCAGATTTGACAGTGCCCTCGCAAGGTTTTGGGACCGAGACGTACCAGTAGGTACGTTGAGGGAGCAAAACCGAGAACGTGCTGTCAAATCTGATCATACGCGGTCGCAGTAGGTGATTCATGAATAATCCGGGCTAGGGGAAGGCGCCGCCTTCCCTCTTTATCTCTTGACCCAGGCCTGATTAGCGGAACAATCCGCCCAGGTCGGTATTATCACATTCTCGATCTTTGACAGGGGAATAGCTGGTGGGCAAGCGTAGAAAAGGCCGGGAAATCGTTCTGCAGTCGATGTACGCCTCGCTGATCAGTGGCGCGAACCTGATCGACACCCTGGACGATCAGCTGGTCCGCCGGGAATCCGCCGACGAAACCGATGATTTCGCCCGCGACCTGGCCGAAAAAGTCAAACGGAACGCCTCGGATCTGGACCAGTGGTTGAATTCGCTGGTCAGCAGAAATTGGGACCCTTCGCGTCTGGGCTCCCTGGAAATCGTCATCCTGACCATCGGCCTGGCCGAGCTCAAGCACAGCCCCGATGTCCCCTACAAAGTCATCATCAACGAAGCCTGTGAACTGACCCGCCGCTACTGCGACGAGAAAGCGGTGGGATTCGTCAACGGCGTGCTGGACAAGGCGGCGAGCCAGATCTACCCCCAGGACGGCGGATCCGCAAAATCGCAGGACAGCGAGGACACCATGTGAGAGAATCCACCCCCGCACACTGGCAGAAGTTCTGGGAAGAGGCCGATAATCTCGACCTGGACGACGTGTACGGCACCGACGGGCGGATGGTGCGGGAGATCACCGGCATCTTCGACCTGGCGACCGGCGACGGCCTGGCCGGCAAGCGAGTCCTTGAGGTGGGGGCGGGCACCGGCCGTGACGCCGTGACCCTGGCCAAGGCGGGCGCGGAGGTTTTGACTCTTGACTACGTGCCGGGTTCTCTGGGCCTGACCATCAAGGCGGCAGGCATTTCCAAGGTGACGGTTGTGCCGGTGTGCGGCGACGGTACGGCCATGCCGTTTGCCGACGGCACCTTCGACGTGGTGTTTCACCAGGGCCTGCTGGAACATTTCCCTGACCACCATTCCCTGCTGCGCGACAACATCCGTGTGCTCAAACCCGGCGGGTACCTGGTGATCGATGTGCCCCAGACCTTCCACTACTACACTTTGGGCAAGAAGATACTCATCGCCCTGGACAAGTGGTTCGCCGGTTGGGAAACCGAGTTCACGATCTCGGAGCTGGAAAAGATGGCGGAGAGGGAAGGATTGGAAGTCACGCGCAGCTACGGTGACTGGATGGTTCCGGGGTTGTGGTACCGCGCCTTGCGCAAGTTCATCCTGACCCGGACAGGCCGCAGGTTACCCATGTATCCGGAGCCGATTCCGCCGCTGGCCCGACTGGGCGAAACCTGGCGCCGCGTCTTCGGCAGGACGCGGCTGTCCCTCTACACCACGCCCACCATCGGAGTGGTGGCCCGCAAGCCGGAGGTGGTGTCCTGAGGATCCTGGCGGTCAACTGGCGCGACATCAACGATCCCCTCGGGGGTGGGGCGGAACTGCACCTGCACCACATCCTCAAGGGAGCCGTGGCGGCCGGCTGGGACGTCGACCTGGTCTGCGCGGGCTACCGGGGGGCGTCCCGTCACGAAGTCATCGACGGTGTGAACATACACCGGCACGGTCACTGGATGGTGGCCAACTTCACCTTGCCGCAGGTGGTGCGCCGTCTGCTCAAGGCCCAGTCATACGACCTGCTGGTCGAGGACATAAACAAGATTCCCTTCTACACACCCCTCTACCGGGGCGACGTGCCACTGGTGGCCATCGTGCCCCACCTGTTCGGAACGACGGTGTACCGGGAGACCAATCCGGTGACGGCAACCTATGTCTACGGCGCCGAGAGCCTGATTCCGCGCATTTACCGAAACGTGGATTTCGAGGTGATCAGTCCTTCGACTCGCGACGACCTGATCGCCCGTGGGATGGACGGCGCGCGTATCCGGACCATCTACTGTGGACTGGAGCACGAACGGTTCTTTCTGGCCGATCCGCCGCCGCGCAGCGAGACGCCGCTGGTGGTCAGCTGGAGTCGCCTGCGCCGCTACAAGAGCCTCGACGTGGCCATCCGGGCCTTCGATATCATCCAGAGCGAGATGCCTGAGGCCCGCATGCTGGTCATGGGCCGCGGCCCCGACGAGTCCCGTCTGCGGAACCTGACCCAAAAGCTGGGCCTGCAGGACAAGGTCGAATTCAGGGGTTTCATGCCTTGGCAGGAACTGGTGGTCACTCTCCACCGCTGCCACGTGTTCCTGAATCCAAGCCCCAAGGAGGGCTGGGGGCTGACGGTGGTCGAGGCCAACCAGTGCGGCCTGCCGGTGGTGGCCAGCGACCGACCCGGCCTGAAGGATTCTGTCCGGGACGGGGTCACCGGCGCCCTGGTGCCCTACGGCGACCATGGGGCCTTTGCCGTCGAAGCCTTGCAGATCCTGCGGGATCCCGTACTGTTCCGGCACAGGAGCGAAGCGGCCCGCGAATGGGCGGGCACCTTCAGCTGGTCCCGCTGCGTGGAGGAATCCCTCGAACTCTTCGGTGAAGTCGTTTCCCGCGGCGGTCGAAAGGCGACCGCGTGAATCCGACAGGGGAACATGGCGGTCGAGGCGTCCTGATCCGTAAGTTGCTGATCTTCTTCGCCAAGCTTACCGTCAGCGCGGTCCTGATCGGATTCCTGCTGTCCCGTCTGTCCTTGGCGGAGATTCGTAATGCCATGGGAAGCCCCCGCTGGGGCTGGCTGCTGGCTTCCCTGGCGGTGTACGGGTTGTCGGCTTTCGGGGGTGCGCTGCAGTGGTCCTGGATCCTGAAGGCGGCCGGGATCACGACTCCGCGACGGGAAATCCAGCGACTGTATTTCATCGGTCTTTTCTTCAACAATTTCCTGCCGACCAACATCGGCGGCGACGCCTACAAGATCGTCGACCTGGGCCGTCGGGAGCATCGTGCCCACGGGGTCTTCTGCGCCACTCTGCTGGACCGCCTGATCAGCCTGGGCGCCCTGACCACACTGGGCGTCCTGGTCCTTGCCGTCGTCTCGATCGCCGGGATCCCCCTGCCGGTCAGCGCCCTGCTGTTGATCCCGGTCCTGTTGCTGCTGGCCATGGTCCTGGCCTTCCTGCTGTCCCGGCGCATCGGGTCGCAGTTGCCGAGCCTGTTCCGCGTCTTGAAGATGGAAAAGCTGGCCGGACAACTGGGGAAGATCACCGCAGAGTTCAGTCTGTACCGGCCCAAGGTGCGCTGGCTGAACGGCATCTTCCTGTTCAGCGTGATGGTCCAGTTCCTGCGTTTGACCACCCATCTGCTGGTGGCCCTGGGCCTTGGTTTTTCCCTGTCGCCGGAACAGGTGCTGCAACTGCTGGTACTCATCCCCATGCTGGCGATCAGCCTGACCCTGCCGGTGACCGTCAACGGCATCGGCCTGCGGGAATCGGTTTCGGCCAACCTGCTGACCTGGGCCGGGCTGGCCGCCGGTCAGGCGGTGGCCATGGAGGTGGCCGCCTATCTGGTCCAGGTGGTGTTCAGCCTGCAGGGCGGAATACTGCTCTGGCTCGGCAACTGGGGCCGGTCCACCAGGGGCAGGAACTAGTTCACCCAATTGTTGTTGCTCCGGATCGGGTGTGTTAGTTTACGGTGGATTTCGGCGGCTTGGGCCCGGGCCCTTTCATATTCAGCGAACCCCTAGCGAAGGTGACATCTTGATCGATAAGTGGCTGCGCCGTCCCCAACTTCTGATTTCCGGCTGTGTCTTTCTGGTGACTCTCGGGGTCTACACCGCCACGCTGAATCCCACGACTCCCTTCTGGGACGCGGGGGAATTCATTACCACCAGTCACATAGTGGGCGTGCCGCACCAGCCGGGTACGCCCATGTACGTCCTGGTGGGCCGCGTGTTCGACGTCGTATTCGGTTCGGCGGACATAACCCAGGCCTCCCTGCGTACGGCCTGGGCAGTCAATTTCATGTCGGCTTTTTTCAGCGCGTTGGCCGTGGTGCTCATCTACCTGATCGTCTGGGAGCTGGCTAGGCGGGCCGATCCCGACTCTGGCTGGCTGGCCCACGTCGGAGGCGTGGTCGGGGCCTTGTTCCTGGCCTTTTCCGAGACCTTCTGGAACAACGCCATCGAGGCCGAGGTGTACGGATTGTCGGCCTTCATGATGGCGTTGCTCACCTGGCTGGCCATCAGGTGGTACGACCACCGCGAACACCTGGGCAGCAACAACCTGCTTCTGCTGATGATCTACCTGCTGGCCCTGGGGGTGGGGTTCCACCTGGGCAGCATACTGGTGTATCCGGGAATCTTCCTGCTGGCCCTGCTGGCCTCGCGGCGCCAGCTGCCGGTCTTCGATCTGATCTTGATGAGTCTCGGGCTGTTCGTTTTCCTGTTTTCCACCACGACCCGCGACAACGGGCTGGTCATCCTGATCCTGGCCGCCTACCTGACCGTGGTGATGGTCCGCAGTTTCCAGGGCCAGCGCTTCGCCCTTGTGGGCAGCGCCTTGTTCTTCATCGGTTTGACCGTGCACGTGATGATGCTGATCCGTGCCGGGGCGAATCCGGAACCGTTCATCAATCAAACTGCTCCCGACAACTTCGAGACCCTCATGACGGTGATCCGCCGCGAGCAGTATCCGCCGTTGAATCCGTTCGAACGCCGGGCCCCGCTGCTCTGGCAGTTCGGTTACTATTACGACTACCTGTTAAAGCAGTTCTATTTCCTCGGGCCGGGGCACGGCACCCTGACGGTCATCACCACAGTCATGGGCCCGATCTTCCTGGCCCTGGTCGGGCTGTTCCAGGGTCTGCGCCGGATCCGGCCTCTCATCTTCCTGCCGTTGATCGGTTACCTGATCAACGGGGAAATCCTGACCCTG
>CBDUYZ010000133.1:0-6919 GCA_965371575.1 uncultured bacterium | reverse complement strand
CGACTGCGGCATCGCTGGCGCCGGCGGCGAAGTTGAGCTTGGCGGCCAGCAACTGTGCATACAGCTTGGTGATGCCGT
Organism: uncultured bacterium; assembly: GCA_965371575.1. Classification (GTDB taxonomy): domain Bacteria; phylum Krumholzibacteriota; class Krumholzibacteriia; order LZORAL124-64-63; family LZORAL124-64-63; genus JAGLCY01. Next base: position 6,841 of record CBDUYZ010000133.1, on the reverse strand, counting down.
TGTTGCTCTTGCCATAGGTCTTCATCACCAGAACATCCACCGCGATGTAGACATCGGTCACGTCCAGGGTCTTGGCCCCACCCATGTCACCGAGGTAGACGGGCAGGTACTGGCTCACCATGTCTTCCTGGGGGCCCAGGCCTGTCCAGTTCTTCCAGTAGCCGATGGTCAGGGTGCAACCCTCTTCGACCGGCATGTAGATACCGGCGTCCCAGGTCATGTCGTTTTCACCCGGATCCAGGGTTGTGCAAACGGTCAGACCGGTGCTCGGATCAGCATCGCTGTCCACTGCATCATCGGCGCCCTGGTCCTGGGGACTGAAGACGTAGCCGTCAGGCAGCACGAAGTGGATGTTGTAATCGCCGGGTTCCAGGCCGCAGAACATATAGTAGCCGTCGGCGTCGGTAATCATTCCACCCAGGGTGTTGCCTTCGCAATCCATCAGGTGCACGGTCACGCCCTCGACGCCAGGCTCGCCGGCGTCCTGGATGCCGTCCTGGTTCATGTCGTGCCACACGTAATCACCGATGCAGGCCAGCTCCGGCGGCGTCACCGGGATGGAGAATCCCGCGCCTACCCAGGCCATGGAAGCCCCGCGGTCCGGAATCGGCTCGAGTGCGGTGAGGGGGGAGATCAACTCGACCGTCAGCGAGGTGTCGCCGGCCGGAATCAGGATGTCCGTAAGGCACAGGGTGTCCCACAGCAGGCCGTCATCGCTGCCCAGGAGGTCGTCCCGCACATCGTCGCCCGCCGAGGTGGTGAACTTGATGGAGTTCGGACGACCCTCACCCACGCTGCCGGCGAAGATCACCATGCGGCCCATCCGGTCCGCGGATTCGGCGTTGAAGGTGAAAGTCTGCGGAACGGTGGCGTCCAGTGTCGGATCGAAATCGAAGTAGGCCATGTCCAGACCGTCCAGGACCGAGATCTCGGCCAGCGTGCCGTAATCGTAGATGACCATCATGCCGATGCCGTTGTTCTCGTCCAGCGTACCGCCGCTGTAGTCAAAATCGAATTCGGTGATCGTGAAGGCGTTGGGCCCGTTGACCACCAGACCCATGGACGTGATGTCCGCCCGGTAAGCGTAGAACACGTAGTTTGAAAAGAAATTGGTCGGCCCGCCGATCAACTCTCCCGTCACGTCGTTGCCGTCGATCTTGACCATGTCGTCACCGGGTGCGCCGGTGGTGCCGCCGGCCCAGTACACCAGGACCTGTTTGATGGTGGCGCCCATGGGCACATCGATGTTGAGGATTCCATCGGTGGGTGCAACCATGCCCACGCCACCCTGGGCAAAGCAGCTGCCTGAAGCGATGGGGAAGGGATCTTCAGCCACACCGGTGGTGGGTGGGCCGAGTGTCTCGGTCCCGTTCTTGTCATAGCCGGTCTGGGTTTCTGGTGTGGTCAGGTCGGCTTCATGGCTACAGCCGGCCGCCAGGATCCCCACCAACATCAACAACGTGATAATGCGAAAACTTCTCATTTGACGTCCTCCTTCATCGAAATTGTGAGCTACTTTGGCTTGATGAGTGCAAATTGCAAATCGTTGGAATGTGATCGCCCGGAAACCCAAACGATGATTTCCCCTGCTGAATAGTATCCCAGAACTGTCCTGTTTTGTCAAACAGATTGTCACACTATTCCACCAAAATCAAAACGAATAGTGCGCTTTGCGCAAGTGGTTCCGCTCCCAGGGGAAAAGGGGACGATTTCTCGCCCCTTTCCCTCGGTGGTTCCAGCTGCCCCGGGCAGCGTGAATTCAGCTATTTGAACTGGATCTGGAGGCGGTCATACCCCGTCGGCCGATGGGTATTGAAGTTACCAACCTCGATGTAACCATAGACTTCGTACATGACGTTCGAACTTGCATCCTCACCCTCGTAGATGCGGATCCGGTAAAAGTCCGGACAGTCGCAGTCGGCCAGTTCGGTGTCGCCGTTCCTGCCGAAACCCAGAGGATCGCAGCCCTCGGGCACATGTGTGCTGCCGCCGGGCTCGCCCAGGTCGTCGATATTGACCTCGAACCAGTGCAGGCTCTCGTGGACAACGACGTGGTCGGCGATCTCCGCCGGGGCATTGAATAAATTATTGAAGTTGCCGATACCGGCGAAATCCACCTGCTTGACCGGAGACTGGTGGGAAGGATCACACCCGTCCGGATCCGCACAGTCGATCCAGCTGATCTCGGTTTCTTTCGGAGCACTGGGGTGTCCGGCACGGAAGACGAATCTACCCGCGGGCCCGGATTTCTGCTTGTGGGTCCACTCGCCCCTGAGCTCGGGCTCCAAGGCGGACCGTGCGCCGACCTGACCGCTGCCGCTGTAGCTGTTGACTCCACCCTCGTCGAGGAGGAACTCGGCATGGCCGCTACCCGTCACCCGGCAGCCGATCTCTTCCACCGTTGTCACGGGCACCGAAAGCCCCGCGCCTACCCAGGCCATGGAAGCCCCGCGATCCTCGAGGGGATCGAGTTCGGTGAGGGGGGAGATCAACTCGACCGTCAGCGAGGTGTCGCCGGCCGGGATGAGGATATCCTCCAGGCACAGGGTATCCCACAGCAGGCCGTCATCGCTGCCCAGGAGATCGTCCCGCACATCGTCGCCCGCCGAGGTGGTGAACTTGATGGAGTTCGGCCGGCCCTCACCCACGCTGCCGGCGAAGATCACCACGCGGCCCATCCGGTCCGCGGATTCGGCGGCGAAAGTGAAGGTCTGCGGAACGGTGGCGTCCAGTGTCGGATCGAAATCGAAGTAGGCCATGTCCAGACCGTCCAGGACCGAGATCTCGGCCAGCGTGCCGTAATCGTAGATGACCATCATGCCGATGCCGTTGTTCTCGTCCAGCGTACCGCCGCTGTAGTCAAAATCGAATTCGGTGATCGTGAAGGCGTTGGGCCCGTTGACCACCAGACCCATGGACGTGATGTCCGCCCGGTAAGCGTAGAACACGTAGTTTGAAAAGAAATTGGTCGGCCCGCCGATCAACTCTCCCGTCACGTCGTTGCCGTCGATCTTGACCATGTCGTCACCGGGTGCGCCGGTGGTGCCGCCGGCCCAGTACACCAGGACCTGTTTGATGGTGGCGCCCATGGGCACATCGATGTTGAGGATTCCATCGGTGGGTGCAACCATGCCCACGCCACCCTGGGCAAAGCAGCTGCCTGAAGCGATGGGGAAGGGATCTTCAGCCACACCGGTGGTGGGTGGGCCGAGTGTCTCGGTCCCGTTCTTGTCATAGCCGGTCTGGGTTTCTGGTGTGGTCAGGTCGGCTTCATGGCTACAGCCGGCCGCCAGGATCCCCACCAACATCAACAACGTGATAATGCGAAAACTTCTCATTTGACGTCCTCCTTCATCGAAATTGTGAGCTACTTTGGCTTGATGAGTGCAAATTGCAAATCGTTGGAATGTGATCGCCCGGAAACCCAAACGATGATTTCCCCTGCTGAATAGTATCCCAGAACTGTCCTGTTTTGTCAAACAGATTGTCACACTATTCCACCAAAATCAAAACGAATAGTGCGCTTTGCGCAAGTGGTTCCGCTCCCAGGGGAAAAGGGGACGATTTCTCGCCCCTTTCCCTCGGTGGTTCCAGCTGCCCCGGGCAGCGTGAATTCAGCTATTTGAACTGGATCTGGAGGCGGTCATACCCCGTCGGCCGATGGGTATTGAAGTTACCAACCTCGATGTAACCATAGACTTCGTACATGACGTTCGAACTTGCATCCTCACCCTCGTAGATGCGGATCCGGTAAAAGTCCGGACAGTCGCAGTCGGCCAGTTCGGTGTCGCCGTTCCTGCCGAAACCCAGAGGATCGCAGCCCTCGGGCACATGTGTGCTGCCGCCGGGCTCGCCCAGGTCGTCGATATTGACCTCGAACCAGTGCAGGCTCTCGTGGACAACGACGTGGTCGGCGATCTCCGCCGGGGCATTGAATAAATTATTGAAGTTGCCGATACCGGCGAAATCCACCTGCTTGACCGGAGACTGGTGGGAAGGATCACACCCGTCCGGATCCGCACAGTCGATCCAGCTGATCTCGGTTTCTTTCGGAGCACTGGGGTGTCCGGCACGGAAGACGAATCTACCGGCGGGCCCGGATTTCTGGACGTGGGTCCATTCGCCTCTGAGCTCGGGCTCCAAGGCGGACCGTGCGCCGACCTGACCGCTGCCGTGGTATATGTTGACTTCACCTTCGTCGAGGAGGAAACCGGCACGGCCGCCACCGGTCACCCGGCAGCCGACCTCTTCCACCCGGGTTACGGGCACCGAAAGTCCGGCGCCGACCCAGGCCATCGAAGCGCCCAGGGCTTCCTCGGTGTCCGTGGAAATCAACTCGACCGTCAGAGAGGTGTCGCCGGCCGGAATGAGAACATCCGTCAGGCACAGGGTGTCCCACAGCAGGCCGTCGTCGCTGCCCAGAAGGTTGTCACGCACATCGTCGCCGTCGGTAGTAGTGAGCTTGATCGCGTTGGGTCGGCCCACGCCAACACTCCCGGCGAAGATCACCAAGCGCCCCATCCTGTCGGCAGGCTCGGCGTTGAAGGTGAAGGTCTGCGGAACGGTGGCGCCCAGCAGACCATCATAATCGAAGTAGGCCATGTCCAAACCGTCCAGGACCGAGATCTCGGCCAGCGTGCCGTCATCGTAAATGACCATCATGCCGATCCCGTTGTTCTCGTCCAGCGTGCCGCCGGAGTTATCGAAATCGAAATCTGTGATCGTGAAGGCGTTGGGCCCGTTGGCCACCAGACCCATGGACGTGATGTCCGCACGGTAGGCAGAGAACCAGTAGCTCACTGAAGATATCACAAAGAAATTGGTCGGCCCGCCGATCAACTCTCCCGTCACGTCGTTGCCGTTGATCTTGACCATGTCGTCACCGGCCGCGCCGGTGGTGCCGCCGGCCCAGTACACCAGGACCTGGTTGATCGTGACGCCCATGGGCCCATCGATGTTGAGGATCCCATCGGTGGGTGCAACCATGCCCACGCCCCCCTGGGCAAAGCAGCTGCCCGAAGCGATGGCGATCGTGGGTGGCCCGAGTGTCTCGGTCCCGTTCTTGTCGTAATTGTACGTTACCTGCGTGTCCGGGGCCGTCAACTCGGTTTCCTGGCTGCAACCCACAGCCAGCAGCCCGATGGACAGCAAAACCACGAGAATGCGAATGCTCTTCATTCCTCGTCCTCCTGCAAATGGATGGTCCGTGTATCTTTGAATTGATTATGCCGACAATGAGCACATCGCTCGGAATCGAGCGAAATCTCCCCCACAAAAGATATTATCCCAGAATTGTCGCGGGGTGTCAAGCTGAAGAAAAAATTACTTATTAAAATAGTAAATTAAGCACATTAAGATAAAAATATTTTTATCTTATCGAACTGCTGATCAACTATAATCCTGAAGAAATCCCTTAGTCCGGGCAAGCCTATTTTCCAAGTTTTTTCCAGACCGAGCCCATGTTCATGCCGCCGGCTTCGGCGATCCGGGCGTGCTTGCGCGCATCCTTGCCCTTATCCAAGTGGCTGCAGGCGATGCCCAGATAGGCGTGGGCCACCATGTTGTCCTGATCCAGGGAAAGAGCCTTGCGGCAAGCTTCCTCGGCCGCTTCGAACTGTCCGAACCGGCAGAACAGCCTCCCCTGGCGCGCGTAGGCCTCGGCTTCCCGCGGATTGAGGGTCAACACCTGGCCATAGGTGGTGTAGGCTTCCCTGTGCTTGCCCTGCTTTTCGAAGGATCGGCCCATGGCCAGCCACAGATCCGGATTGTCCGGATCGGAGGAAATAAACCGCAGGCAGAGATCCTCGGCTTCGGCCGTCTCGCCGATATCCATCAGCCCGTTGACGAGGCGCACCCTGGGCAACGCCTCCCGGGACGAAAGGTCCACGGCGCGGCGGTAGCAACCCACCCCTGCCTTCTTGGCCCCCATACGGAAGTGGATCTCGCCCAGACGAATATGAGCATCCATGTTCTTGGGATCGAGGGCCACTGCTTCGTGGGCCGCCGCTTCAGCCTTGGACAAGTTGCCCCGGGCCTCGTAAACCACTGCGAGTTCGACCTGGAGATTGGAAGATGGGTTGGCCTTGTTTCGGCCGATTTCCAGGATCTCCTGCGCCTCCTTCCACTCGCCGATCTTCACCAGGAATCGGCTGAAGTTGATGTATGAGGCGGGATCCAGGGGCTCCGCGGCGACCAGGGACTTGCCTTCGACCTTGGAACCGATTTCCCCCGCCGCGCCGGCGGGATACGTCAACACGGCCAGGCCAAGCAGGACCAGAACGGCAAAACGGGTGATACATGAGGCATTGAATCGAAGCATGTCAAATTCTCCGCAGGCAGTGATTTCCGGGGCAATGATTTCACGAAACATGAATTACCGGACCGGCTCCATTCCGGCACGGCCCTGATTCCCTTGTCTCCATCAAGTTTGATGCCACCGCGCTGCTGGCCCCAACTTCAAGGCTGGAAACCAGGTGGCAACGGCGGGAGTTCCCGCTTCAGACCCCCAGCCGCCGACTGACCTCGGCCAGACCCTGATCCGCCTCATTCACCAGTTCCTGCAGTATTTCCCGCAGGGGTTGGACCTTCTCGACGATGCCGACGGATTGCCCGGCCATCAGCGAACCATGCTCCACATCGCCGTCCACCGCGGCGTTTCGTAACGACCCTACCCAGTACTCCTCTACCTTGTACTGGGCTTCCTGACGACTTAATTTGCCATTCTCGATTCGGCTCAACAAATCAAATTGCAATTCGCCGAAGTGGCTCATGGCATGGTTGTTGAGAGCCCGCACCGACACCACGGGCAATTTGGAACTGTACTGGGGTGTGGAAACTGCCT
>CBDUYZ010000132.1:0-6961 GCA_965371575.1 uncultured bacterium | reverse complement strand
GCCGTCATCCTGCAGAGCAGCGACCAGACCTGGGCCGAATCAGATCCCGACACGCGTTTTATGGGCCGACCCAGCTACAACCCGGACGTGGACGCCAAGGGGCCGCTGCCTTTCGGAAGCGTCCTGGAAATCCAGCTGGGTGCAAAGGGTACGCCTCCCGGCCGCATGGTGGTGATCGGCAACTCGGAATTCATCAACAACGCCAACGTCAACCTGGCCGGTAACCGCGACCTGCTGCTCAACGCCATCGGCTGGCTGGCCCGGGAAGAGGGCCTCATCCAGATCCGGGGCAAGGACCCGTTGAGTCAGCCTGTCATTCTGTCTCAGGACGGCAAGAACGTGCTGGGCTGGGGATCGATCCTGGGCGGGCCGATCTTCGTGGGCAGCCTGGCGCTGGGTTTCATGCTGATGCAAAGGCGGGAGAAAGGCGGCTCGGCTTGATCAGCCGGCCCCTCAATCGGTACGGGGGCGTACCCCGGTCAGTCCTGATCCTGACCTTCCTGCTGGTGTTCGCGGCCGGCGTCCTGCTTGTGGCCCGGCACAGGGAACCGGCCTTCGATTTCACCCTGGGCGGCCCGCTCTTTCCCGTCGACAAAAACGATATCGAAGGGTTTCTGCTGACCAGGGAGGGTGCCCAGTACCGAATGGACCGGTTGGCGCCGGGGGCTTGGTCCCTGTCCGGGGCGGTGGCAGACTACGTGGATTCCCTGGCTGTTCTCAAGCTGCTGGACACCCTGACAGGGGCCGTCGGTGGTCCCTTGCTGCCGGGTACGGACGTGGAGGACCGCAGATACGAATTCAACGGGCCCGAGGCCATCCGCCTGACCGTATTTTTGTCCGGGGGCGAGACGATCTCCCTGGCGTTGGGGACGGCCAACCCCGTCGCCGGAAACTTCTATGCCTCCGGGGCGGGCCGTGATGCCTGTTTCATGGTCCCGGTGACGTTGCGCAATACACTGGCCGATCTGCCCCGTTTCGTGCAGGCCCGCGTACTTTTACCCGGAGTGGGACGGGACCAGGTCGAGCGGGTGGATATTCGCCGGAGCGGCCGGAATTTCCTGATCGAGCGCCGCGAAGGACGCTGGTGGATGCTGATGCCCGTTGAAGGTCCGGCCTACCTGGGCGAAGAGGTCAGGGATTACCAGGCGATGTATACCGACCGCCGGATCACCGATGAACGGGGCGTTTGGATCCTGGCGGCCAACTCGGCCATGAATCTTCTGATCTACGAGGTCAGCAACATCATCGTGCGCGACATCAAGTCGCCCAATGAGAGCGCGGCCCTCATGGAGGTATGGGAACTGGATCCGCCCTGGCGGCAGGTGACCCTCACGGGCAAGGGTCTCAATCCCGACCCGGCCATGGATTCCCCTGATCAGCTTGTCATCGCGTTCGGGCCGGCCCTGGGCACCGACTCGGTGCCGGTCCTGCGCCGCGGCAATGTGCTGGTGACCGACATGAAAGCTCTGGAGGTCCTGGAACAGCCCCTCGGCATTCTGGCCCACCGCACTGCCTTGACCCTCATGGCCTTGCAGGCCGATACGATCGAATTGCAGCGCGAAGGCCGATTGCTGCTGCGCGGCGAGCGCACCGGCGTCGCGGAAACCCTGGAAGGGCGCAAGGCCTGGCTGACGGTATTTCCCCAAACGAGCCTGGTCAGCCTGTCGCTAGTAGATTACCACGGTCTGAGCCGGGGCTTGGTCGTCGACCTGGGCCGGATCCCCGTCCTGGCCGTGTTGCCCCCGACGAGCGATTCCGCGGTGTTGGCGGAGCGGGAGAGGGTAAGGATCACCGTTTCCTTCGGGACCGGGGAGGCTGTCCGGTCAGAGGTAATCGAATTCGGATTCCTGGTCGAGGATCGTCTACCGGTGGGGTCACCGCGTTTGATCCGGGAAGACGGTGGTTCGCCCCCGGTGGGTCTGTGGTTCCCGGCCAGTGGAAAGTTGCTGCAGATTCCCGCTCAGGTCGTCGTGACCGCCCGCAACCTGGTTCAGTTCGTTCCACCTGCGCAGCGAGCAGAATAATCCGCGCGACCAGATCCAGTTTTTCAACATCCTGCTAGTACAAGGCTCTGATCATCTCCGGCACCTCGGCCGTCGCGAACACCTGGGCGTCCCAGGCCGGGGGTTCGAGGACCATGATCGGCGGCACGGGCACGGGTTCGCCCATGGGGAGATCTTCCAGGGCCGCAGTGAACATGTCGGCCAGGCTGTCGAAGCGCGGACGCAGGTTTTCCGCCACCGGGGCGGCGGCGGGCAGCTTCAGCTTGCGGGGATTGACGAACGTTCCGTTGCGCTTGACCCGGTAGTCCAGGTGGGGACCGGTGGCGTAACCGGTAGCACCCACGTAGCCGATGATCTGTCCCTGGATCACATGCGTGCCTTTCCTGATACCCCTGGCGTACCGGGACAGGTGCAGGTAGAAGGTCTCGTATTCACGATTCGTGTGGCGGATCTGGATATATCTACCGTTGCCCGTCTTGATGGCGGCCTTCACCACGACCCCGTCGCCTCCCGCCCGCACCGGAGTGCCGATAGGTGCGGCGTAGTCGACGCCCAGGTGGGGCATCCACCGCTTCAGTATCGGGTGGAGGCGCCGGTGGGAAAAACTGCTGCTGATCCGCGAATATTCCAGGGGCGCCCTCATCAACTGCTTCTGCATATTGTTGCCGTCGGGATCGAAATATCCGGGTCGGCCGCCCTCGTCGCTGAACCGCAAGGCACGCTTCACCTTGCCGCGGTTGACGATTTCCAGGGCCTTGATCGATCCGGTGCGAACCAGCTGGTCCTCCTTCCAGACCTCGTCGTACAGGATGCGGAAGGTATCGCCCTGGCGCAGATCCCGGTTGAAGTCGATGTCCCAGCCCAGGATGTCGTTCATCTTGGGAGCCAGGGCCAGGGGAGCACCGATTTCCTGGAGGCTATGATAGAGAGACGCCTCGATGATCCCGCTGACACCCTTGAGACGATACTCCACGGGATAGGCGCCGTCTTCGCGGATGTAGGTGTCGCCTTGGCGTTCCCAGGTCACAAAGCTTTCCTCGTCCAGATCGAAGCTCAGCGAGCGCAGACCGCCGTCGGGCGTGACGTGGAGGCGGAACAGTTCGCCGACGCGGACGTTGCGCAGGTTGCGAAACGACTTGCAGGCGGCGACCAGGGTCATGATGTCCTCGTGGGCGACACCCCGGGCGGTCAGGGATTCGTAGAAGGTCATCCCCCTGCCGATCCGCATTTCCACCGGACCGATGTCGGGCCGGTATACCGGCCCCAGTTCGCCGACGGCCAGGCCCAGACCGGATGAACGGAAGACGTAAGAGCCGAAGGTCCAGTCCCGGTCGAGATCGAGGCTGCCCGCCGGGGGCAGTCCGGCGGCGGTCAGGGCCTCGGCCAGAGGCAGTTCCTCCGGGCCGCCCATCCCGTATTCCTGGAGAGCTGGCCGATCATGGTATTTCAGGTAGGCGGCACCACAAAGGAGCAGGGCGAGACCGGCCACGGCCATGGCCGGCAGTACCATGGCCGGGAGGATGAATCTGGTCGCTTTATTGCTTTGGTCGCCGGGAATCAGGATCCGTCCTCCAGGAAAGTCACCGCGTGGTGAAGGGTTCCGTCTGGCCAAAACTGCACCAAGCAGCCCGCTGGAAGCAAGGGATTTCTTGCCCAGAAAATGCTCTTGAGCCTGTTAAATATAGGTCGGTCCGTGCTATCATTAACCTACCCATTGCAGAAAGCCTGACCTGGACGCTGAGTTTTTGATCTGTCGTCCGGTTTCCGGGGCATCCTGTACCGATTTGGAGGTTTTGCCTTGTTTACCAAACAGACAAGCAACTGGCGTGCCGTATTCTACCCCGTAGTCCTTTTCGGTGCCCTGCTGGTCCCGGTCATCCCTGCCTGGGGGGCGGTTCACCTGACCGACGAAAACGGAGCAGGGGGAACGTTGTTCGGGGCGGCGATGACGGAGTTGGAGGATCTGAACGCGGACGGGCGGTGGGAATTCCTGGTCGGGGCGCCCGGCGCGCCGAACGGAACCGGTCACGGGGCCGTTTTCATGTGGTGGGGCGGCCAGGAACTTCCCCTCGAGTCCAATTTCAAGTGGACCGGGGTGAACCAGGAAAAATTCGGATTCGCGGTGGCCAGGATCGGCGATGTGAACGATGACGGCCGGCCCGACTGGGCGGTCGGGGCGCCTGATTCCGACGATGGAGGCGCCAAAAAAGGCAAGGTCTATGTCTTCTACGGCAACACCAATCCCGCGGCGATTTCGCCGGTGGAGATCATCGGCGAACTGGGTGGAGACAATTTCGGGTATGCCATTTCCGCCGCCGGTGACTTCAACAGCGACGGCGTGGACGACTTCATCGTCGGCGCCCCGGCCGTCGACGCCGGCCTGCCCGGCCGGCCGGGATTTGCCTACGTCATCTACGGCGATAAAAGCGGCGTGAGCACTGATCTGGCGGACGCCGTCAAACTGACCGGTGAGTTCTCAGGTGACGGGTTCGGCTGGTCCGTGGCCGACGTTCACGATTTCCTCGGCGGGGACGATTGCGTTGCTGTCGGCGCTCCCCTCAACGACAACCAGGCGGGTCTGGATGCCGGTGCGGTCTATGTCTACGAAGGCGGCAACAGCCCGGACAACACCGTCGATCACATTCTCACCAGCGGCGGCACGGCGCCCGGCAGCCAGTACGGCTTCGCGGTCTGCGGCGTGGGTGACTGGGGCGATACCTCCCTTTGGGACCTGGCCATCGGCGGGCCCTTCAACAACAGTGGCAGTGGAGCCAACGGCCGGGTCGAAATCGTCTACGGCGATGCCTTCGGGCCTTCCGTTACCGGTGACCGGTATGTGTTGGGCGAGGTCGCCGGCGACAATTTCGGCTTTTCGCTGGCTCGTATCTGGGATTTCACCCAGAACAACTCCGACGACGTGCTGATAGGTGCACCCTTCCACAACCAACCCCAGGTCAATTGCGGCAGGGGTTACGTTTTCGAGGGCGGCAGCGTCGAAACCAGCGCCGCGAACCTGGAGATCAAGGGCAACGTGCCGATGAAGACCGGCGCCGAGGCCAATGACCACTATGGGTGGGCCGTGGCCTCCGCCGGGGATTTCGACGGCGACGGCGACATGGACCTGGCCGTGGGCGCTCCCGAAGGCAACAAGCTGAACGACGCGGTGACGGGTTTCATCCACCTGCAGGATTCCTCCGAACTCGTGGTGCCGGCGTTCTTTTCCTTCTGGTCCGCGTCCTGGGCCGAGACCGGCGCCGGGGACATGATCAGGCTTTCCTTTGCCTTCGCCCTGCCGCCGGACCAGTTCGTCGAGTTCGAGCTGTTTCGTCAGATTCACGACGCTCAGGGCGCCGTTATCGGCGAGGCCGTGATCTGGGCCGGCCCGGCCCGCTGGGATCAAGGGGATGTCCCGGGCGTCCTGTCGATCTCCGGTGACGGGTTCACCTACCTTGATCAGATCCCCGTGGCTTCCCTCGACAACGCCGCCAGCCTCAGCTACGTGCTGAAGGCCGTCACCGACGAGGGCGTTGACTTCACGCTGGACGCACTGGCCGGCCCCGGCGATCTGGCCACCCATCTGAACTCCGGCACCCTGCTGGCCCTGGACCCGGCCTGGCCCAATCCCGCCAATCCCGGCGTGACGGTGCGTTTCCGTGCCGCGCCAGCCGAGAACATCACGGTGCGGATCATGGATCTGCGCGGTCGTCTGGTGAGCGAACTGTACCGTGGTTCGGGCACCGGCGACTGGCAGCACCTGATCTGGAACGGACGGACCGCTACGGGCGCCGCGGCGGCCTCCGGTCTGTACCTGATTCGCCTGGAAAACGGTGAAAAGGCCCTGAACCAGAGGGTGGTCCTCGCTCGATGACCCGGACCGGGCGGGTCGAACTGCACACGCATCTGGAAGGATCGGTTACTCCCGCCCGGCTGATCCTTTTGGCTGAAAAGTACGGCCAGCCCGGGCTGCCTGCCGCCTGCCTGACCGAGGACGGCGCCGCCTATTGTTTTGAGGGTTTTCACGGGTTTCTCGAACTTTTCAAACACGTCACTTCCCTGTTGCGCACCCCTGCGGACTTCCACGCCGCGGCCCGTGATTTGGGCGGCCAACTGGCGGCCGACGGGGTGGATTATGCCGAGGTGACCCTGTCGTACGGCGTTTTGCAGATGCGCGGGATTGATCCGATGCCCGTGCAGAGGGCCCTGGCCGAAGCCGCCGCCGAGGTGAAAGAAGCCGACAGTGTCGTTCTGCGCTGGATTCCGGACGCGGTGCGCCAGTGGGGGGTGGACGCGGCGTGGCGGGCCTGGGAGGCAGCCGCCGCAGCGGGTGTCGGTCTGGGGGTCGTGGGGTTCGGCCTGGGTGGAGATGAAACGGCCGGGCCGCCGGCGGATTTCGCGGACTTGTTCGCCGAGGTCAAGGCTGAGGGCTACGGCGTCACCATCCACGCGGGGGAGGTTCCCCGCATGGGCACCGCCGCGGTGGATTCGATCCGTCAGGCGGTCGAGGATTGCGGAGCCGACCGTATCGGCCACGGTCTGGCCGCCGCTCACGATCCTCTCATTCTGGCCACGCTGGCGGCCCGGGGCGTTTTCGTGGAGATGTGCCCGGGATCCAATCTGCGGACCGGCGGCATCGCTGCCTGGGGTGACCATCCCCTGCGGACATTCCTGACCGCAGGAGTGCCCTGCTGTCTGAACACCGACGACCGCAGCTTGCTGGGGTTGACCCTGACCGGCGAATTCGAGCGGGCCAGGAATGAACTCGGCTTGACGCTGGAACAGGAAAGGAGGCTGGCCAAGGCGGCTCGCGTGGCGATATTCGAAGATTTTCCGGACAACGACACCTAATTCCATGCTATAATTTTCTCACCGTTAATTAAAAGTATTAATCTTGGCTAAATGAAAGAATCACAACCATGATGAAATGTAGGTTTGTTTGCCTTTCGGTTATTTGTTTCCTC
>CBDUYZ010000131.1:0-7033 GCA_965371575.1 uncultured bacterium | reverse complement strand
GGCTTCCCTGGAATATCGGCGGCCCTGACTCTGCTCGGCATGGTCCTGCTCGTAATGTTCGGCATCCCTGCTGGGCGCGGCGCCCAACCCCTTCAACCCCTCGACCAAATTGCCGTTCGAGATGCCTGCGGCCGATTTTGTCAAATCTCCGGTCATGGTGTAGAGTGTCACTACCCTGAAAAATCAACCAACCGTAAACCTGGAGGCATGGGCATGACCCGGAACTGGGGAATTCACCGCTGGACCAGGCCCACGAGGGCTCTTCTCACCCTGTTGCTGCTGCTGGTGCCGGTCTCCCTCGAAGCGCAGGACCAGGATCCCGGGCAGGCCGTGGTTGAAGAAGCCTTGACCGAAGCCACTGCTGCCGATGTCGGGCAGCAGGGCGTGGAAGTCCTGGGTCGCCTGGAAATGATCCTCACCGAAGGGAGTCACTACCAGGACAAGCTGGCCACCGCCAACGCGGAAGACAGTCTGGTTCTCCGGCTTCAGTTGGCCCGGACCCGGGATCGGTTCATGGACGCCCTCGGGGATCTGGCCGACATCGTCACCGTCGCGAAAGGCGAGGAAATCCCGCGGGAACTGCGGGAGAGGGCGGAGACGGTCTATGAGCAGGTGACGCCCCGTATCTGGGAGCTGATCGGCGAACTGCGTGCCAGAATCGATGATCTGAGGGCCAAGCGGCCTGACACGCCGGCGACCGAACGGTCGGCCCTCGAAGATGAGCTGGCCCTTCTCGGCGGCCGGCTGGACAGTTTTTTCCAGCGCGGCTGGGAACACATTGAAAAAATGGAGGCATTCGAACTCGATACCACCCAGGAGAGGGAAATTTTCGCGGATCTGCTGACCGGAAGGGCGGATGAACTTTCGGGCCGGATGGCTCTCACCACCCTGCGCATCAACGAACTGGGCGGCCGGCTGAAGGAGACGCCCGGCGACGCCGACCTGGCCGCGCTCCTGACCGCCAATCAAAAGAACCTGAACTACAATGCCGCGAGTCTGGGCATCATTCTCGACATCCTGGCCGCGATGAAGATGCCCAACGATTTGCTTCGCGCCCAGCTGGTGACCACGACCCAGGATCTGGCTTCGGGACTCCTCGACGTTCAGGTGACCCGGACCATCATCAGCAAGGCCTGGGCCGGACTCACGACCTGGATGGCCGACAACGGCCCCTCGTTTCTGGTCAAAATTATCCTGTTCCTGGTCATCCTGTTCGGGGGCCGCTTCCTGGCCCGCCTGGTCGGAGGTGTGGTTGAGAAAAGTCTCGATCGGGCAAATCTCGACATGTCGCATCTCTTGAAGCGCATGACCGTGACCTTTACCAGGAGCACGATTATGGTGCTCGCCCTGGTCTTCGGCCTGGCCCAGCTCGGTTTCAGCCTGGGGCCCCTGCTCGCCGGTTTCGGTGTCGTCGGTTTCATTCTGGGCTTCGCCATGCAGGACAGTCTGTCGAACCTGGCCGCGGGTATGATGATCCTCATCAACCGGCCCTACGATGTGGGCGATCTGGTGGATATCAGCGGGGTATTCGGCAAGGTGGAGCAAATGAGCATGGTCTCGACCAGTATCCTGACCCTGGACAACCAGAAACTCGTGGTGCCGAACAGCAGAATCTGGGGGGATGTCATCAAGAACGTGACCGACCAGAAGGTGCGGCGGGTCGACATGACCTTCGGGATCTCCTACACCGACGATATTCCCCAGGCTGAGCAGGTTTTCAGGGACATCCTGGACAAGCACGAACTGGTGCTGGACCAACCGGAATCGATGGTGCGGCTGCACACCCTGGGCGAGTCCTCGGTCGATTTCGTGGTGCGGCCCTGGGTGAAGACCGACGATTACTGGGATGTCTACTGGGACGTGACCCGGGCCGTGAAGATGCGGTTCGACGAGGAAGCCATCTCGATTCCCTTCCCGCAACGGGATGTCCATATCTACGAGGAAAGCAAAATCGCGGAGGGGAAAGCCACAACGGAAAAGGCCACCGAGGAAAAGGCCCCGGTGGGGAAAACGGGGCAGGATGAACCCACTCTGGATGATTCCGACGAGGGCTGACCAGGGCTAACCCTGAGGGCCCCTCATTTCGTTCTGCTCGTGAAGTTCCTGGGCCTCGATCGAAAGGGCCGCGACAGGGCGGGCCTCGAGACGGGCCAAACCGATGGGGTTGCCGGTCTCCGCGCAATAACCGTAGACGCCGTTCTCAATCCGTTCCAGGGCCTCATCGATCTTGGCGACCAGCTTTCTCTCGCGGCCGCGCGTGCGGAGTTCCAGGGCGTGGTCGGTCTCGGCCGAGGCCATGTCCGCGAAATCGGAACCCGCGCGGTCGCCCTTCCCCAGATGCTTGCGCGTCTCCTCGTAATCAGCCAGCAGTTCGGACCGCCACGCGAGCAGCTTCTTGCGGAAGTACTCGAGCTGGCGTTTGTTCATGAAAGTTTCGGCGTTCGAGGGACGATAGCCGGCAGGCAGCTTCACACCCATGGGTTTCTCCTTCGGATGATCGATCAGGTTTTAGCTGGCGGAATATAGAAGCGGAATGCCGCGTGCGCAATGGTAGAAAACGGGCCGGGTGAAAAAGCATCACCCGGCCCGTTTCCTGAAAGCCGCCTTTACTTCAGAAGCGTCATCTTCTTCTGCTGGATCACGTCTCCTGCGACCAGGCGGTACATGTAGAGTCCAGCCGCAGCCGTTCGGCCGGCGTGGTCCTTGCCGTCCCAGTCGACCCGGTACGGCCCGGCGGTTCGGATCTCGTTCACCAGAGTGCGCACCAGGTGCCCCTGGACGTCGAACACCTGCAGCTTCACCGGCCCGGAGCGGTCCAGAGTGAAGGCGATGGTCGTCGTGGGGTTGAAGGGGTTGGGATAGTTCTGTCCCAGAGCCATGGCCGCCGGCAGATCGCCTGCCGCAGCCACGAAATCCGTGGTGACGTTGATGTTGTCGAATGCCCAGCCCCAGGCGGCGGCGGACCCGTCGGCGAACAGCCGGAACCGCAACCGAATCACGTCGCCCTGGGCGAAGATCTGCGTGAGGTCGAGGGATCGCGTGCGGTACATGGAGGAATCGCCGTTGAAACCGCTGTTGTAGGCGGTCAGCCAGGTGGTGTCGTCACGGGCGTCCCAACCGTCGGATAGGGGAATCCAGTTGGTTCCATCGCTGGTGCCTTCGACGATCACGTAGTCCCAGAAGTCGCTGTCGCCGAATACCGAGCCGGATTCGCCGGGTTCGACTATGGCCACCTCGGCGAAACTCAACTGACTGTTGGTCGCGACAATGATGGACTGCAGGAGCGTAGCAATGGGCGAAGAACTGTTGGCGTAGTCGTGATAGGTGTGCAGGGCCCCGTTGTTGAAACCGGCCGGGGTCGACCATACGAAATCGACGAGCCCGAAATCAGCGGCGTCGACGTCCAGGTCGAGGTCGTTGGTGTAGGTGTAGACCGGCGAGGACACCGCGGTCACGTCCACTTGGCGGGTTATCGAATCGTAACCCATGCCGCCCTTGAAGCCGCGTGCGAAGGCCGTGCGGGTTTCACTGGACAATATGGGCAGGTTCAGCGTTTCGATCTGCTTGGGCGTGTTGGCGCTTATGGTCGTTTCAACCACGCCATCGATCCAAACCTGCGTCGAGTCGTAGACCGAGCGCAGGTTGAACTTCAGTTCCAGTTCACCGGAGGGTGTCTGCACCATGGATTCGAACAGGGGATTGAAGGTCAGGTTGTCGTCCAGTTCGGGAATGGTGGTGGACCAGATGCCGCGGCCGTGGGTGCCGATCACGATTTCGTCCTCGATCGCGTTCATGAACCAGATACCCACCGAGGGGAACCCGTTGCTGGCCAGGCCCCAGGTGGCGCCGCCGTCCAGCGATTCGATCAGACCGATCTCCGAGCCCACCCAGATGTGGCTGGGGTCGTTGGGCCAGACGACCAGGTCATAGACAGCAACGTCGGGGAAGCCGTTGGTGCTGGACGTGCCGGTGCCGAAGCCGCTGATGTCGTTCCAGGTCGCCCCCTGGTTCGTGGTCTTGAGGATCTTGGGTCTTTCGGCGTAGGAGAACAGCACATAAGCGGTGTTCGGTTCGGTGGGGTGTGTCGCCAGGCCGGAAATCTGGCCCATGGTGACGTCGGAGTAGACGGTGGATCCGACGAATGAGACGCCGCCGTCGGTAGATACGCTGATCTTTCCGTCAACATCCATGCGCGACCCGGCCCAGACGATGTCGGGATCGGCTTTGGAAACGCGTACGTCCATGAAGGAGCTGAGGGGGCCCCAATCCGCGGAACTGATCGAGGACAGGTTCCAACTGGCCCCGAAATCGGTGGATCGCCACACGCCCGAAGAACCCACGGCGAACACGTGATCGGGTCTCATCCAGCTCTTGCCGATCTTGGTGACGAAGGGCGCGGCGCCGCTGCCGGTATCTCCCAGACCGCTTGTGGCCGAAGACCAGGTCGCCCCGCCGTCGGTCGAACGCTGCAGACCGTTGAACTGGTAGCCGCCCATGATCTTCTGGGGATCGTCGAAGTGCCACGAGGTTTCGTAGCCGTCGCCGCCGATCTGGTGGATCCATTCCGAATTGGCGTCGGGGTTCTCGGGGGATTGCCAGGTACCGTTGTCCTGGGTGCCGCCGATGTAGACGCTGGCCCCCGGACGTTTGTCCACTCCGTAGAACTGGGTCGTGACCATGCCGTTGGTCGGCATGGTGAAGCCAGTCACCCCACTGGATGTACGTGTGACCCCGCCGTCGTTGGTGCCCAGCAGGTACCAGCCGCCGCTGGCAGGTTGAATGATCTCCAGGACGTGGTGGTCGGGATGGGGGAACCAGTAGCTGGCCAGGGGCGTGGTACTGCGTTTGTCCGAGCCCACGGAATCCAGCACGATGCTGTGGAGTTCAGGCCCGCCCACGTAGACGATGGTCGGATCGGTGGGATGGCAGATGATGGTATTGTCGTACCAGCCCTGAGCCCCGAGCCAGTTGATGGAACCACTGCCGGACTCGGTAGTCTGGTTCCAGGTCGTGCCGCTGTTCCAGGAGACCCAGAGCTCCGCGCCCGAGGCGCCTTCGGCCGAAACGTACAGGTAGTTCGTGTTGACCGGTGAGATGGCGATCTCGAAACGGCCGAAAAAATCGGTGATGCCGGAGTTGATGGACGACCAGGTCTGCCCTGTGTCCGTGGACTTCAGGATCCCCCCGCCGTCCACTGCGCCGTACTGGATGCTGAAATCGGTGGGATCGGCGATCAACTGGGTGATGCGGTGCCCGATTTCGGTGTGCGCCACGGTCCAGGTGGTGCCGCCGTCGGTGGAGCGGAAGATGTTCGACTCGGTCGTGACAGTTTCCTTGTAGCGGCCGACGGTGGCCGAGACGATCACCAGGTCCGGGTCGGTCGGCGAGATCAGGATACGCGACACGTTGTTGAAGCGTGCGTCGTTGATGGTGCTGGCCATAGGTGTCCAGGTCTCACCCCGGTCGGTCGACTTGAGGATCCCGTTGCCGTTCAAGGTGTCGATGTTGTAGTAGCTTTCACCCGTGCCGGCGAGGATCAGGTTGTTGTTCGAGGGTGCCATGGCGATGGACTGGACCGCGAGAGTGGGCGTGTCGTCGGTGAGTTCGCGCCAGGTGGCGCCTTCATTCTCCGTTTTCCAGACGCCGCCGCCGACACTGGCGATATACCAGGTACCGCCGGTCGGATCGATAGGATCCACGATGATCCCGCGGGCTCGCCCGGCCACGTTCCCGGGTCCGCGCTGGTTCCAGATGAGGGCCTTGTCGAGGGACCGGGCCGTGCGGGGCGCTTTGTCGATTTCCCGGAAGCGATAGCCAGGCTCGTACTCGGGAACGGTGCGGTCGCTGGGTACCCGCAGCTCGTAAAGCATCCGGGCGAACTCGTCGGGGAAACCCGGCTGGGGCTGATCCAGCCGCCAGGCCTCGAGGCGGTCCAGCTTCAGCTGCAGCTTGAAGGAGCGGTCTGAACCGGGTGCGGCGTGAATAAGCGCCTTTTCGAGCCGGACCTGTTCCTGATCGGCCCAGGGGGCGGTTTTCCAAGCGGATTCTGTCTGGTCTGTCTGGGAGGTAACGGTCAACAGTAGTCCGGTAGTCAGGACCGCGGCTGCCACGGTCAACAGAATTGTGCGATTCATCACAACTCCTCAAAGATGATTTCGGGGTGAGTGGGCGAACCCGGGCGTCAAACGATTTTGCTATATGTTATCATGATTGAGGCATGATTACAATATACGAGTGAATAAGTCTGAATCATGCCCCGTCCCCAGGCCGGGACAAGATCCGAAGTTACAGGTAGTTGGAATCTCTGCGGCCCAATTTCCGGATACCTTTGGCCCTGGCCGGCAGATCGGTTCTCCATGGTCCGAGAAAGGGGTTATCCACAGGTCTCAGCCGGACAGCGGGTGCTCCATCTGGATCCATCACGACGATTTCCGGTGCGAATACCAGCATCACCGGCCCGACCAGGTAGACAACCAGGCCGACCGCAGCGGCGGCGAAGGCCCCGCCATCCTCCTGAAATCAAATTATCATTTGGCGTTTCGTCCCGGAAATGTTAGTATTTGCCCCGAGATCATTGATTCCCTGCGGGGAAGGGTGGTCTAGCTGCTTCCCTCGACAGTCGGGGGATGGAGTCCGGCCTTTGCGCCGGATTGTTTGGGAGCGCGAGGGATTGGCTGGAAATAGCCGGCAATCCTGAGAGCTTTTGTTTGCCGGAAATCCGGCACTTGGAGATGAAGAGAAAATGAAGAAGATCTACTTGGGCAACCTGCCCTTCAGTGCGACCGAGGAAGAAATTACTACCCTGTTCTCTGAGTACGGTACAGTGCACTCGGTGGCTCTGATCAACGATCGTGAGACCGGTCGTCCCCGCGGCTTCGGCTTTGTCGAAGTGGACGACGACGCGCTGCAGAACGCCATCCAGGCTCTGGACGGCTACGAGATGGGCGGCCGCGCCCTGCGCGTGAACGAAGCTCAGGATCGTCCCCGTGGCGGCGGCGGCGGCGGTGGTGGCTACGGTGGCGGCGGCGGTGGC
>CBDUYZ010000130.1:0-7087 GCA_965371575.1 uncultured bacterium | reverse complement strand
GCTGTCCCCGGCCAGGACGAGGGGATCGCGTTTGGGGTTGTGGATCAACGCCACGTCCAGGTCGCCGCCGGCCAGGGGCACCTGCAAGCGGACCGCGTTCTGATAGATGCTGCGACTGCCATCCAGCGGGTGGCCCTCCAGCATCAAAAACCCCCGGTCCCAGATGATGTTGTGCCGGCCGGCGGTGAGTTTCGTATGCGGAGAAACCGACCAGGCCCAATAGGCCTGATCCAGGATGAGTTCATTCCAGTCGAAGACGATTTCGTCGGGCCGCACTAAGCGGCGGTGCTCATTGGTCAGAAGAATCTTGAATTCGTGATCCCCGGTGACTGCTGCGGCACCGGCTCGGGTGCGGAACCGGACCCAGTTGCGGTCTGGATCGGACGCGAAATGAAAGACGCCGTCGAGGATTTCCTGCCGGACCCGCAGATCGAACAGCGGAGACACCGTGAACGAAGATGCGTCCTGCTGCGCCGCAGCAACCGCCGGCAGGCTCGCTAAAACCATGAATACCAACCATAAATATCTCACGGACACCCTTTCGGTGCCCCAACAATGGTCCGGGATTTTCAGCTTGGCAAGGGTTGTGCCTTCGAAATTGTGTCTGGTCCAAAATCGACCCTATGGCGGGGGCAGATACGACATATAGTGTTTTAATTTTAGGTATTAATTCGGTTTTTGGGCAGATTTCGCACCGAACACAATTTCAGAGGCACAACCTACCAGGAGCGCCGAGGCGGCCGGGCCCCCCGGTCCCGCGCTTCGTTGACCCTCAGGGCGCGCCCACCGAAATCGGTTCCGTCGAGGGCTTCGATGGCCTTCATCGCGGCCTCCGGCTCCATCTCCACAAAACCGAAACCCCGTGGGCGGCCGGTTTCCCGGTCATTGATCAAACTGACGTTGGCCACATCGCCGTGCTGGCCAAAAAGCTCCCTGACATCGTCCTCGGACGCCATTAATGGTAGATTCCCCAGATAAATGGTCTTCACGCCTTAACTCCTGCTGCTTCTGAAAAAAATGGACTTCCGCAGGTCAACAAAAGCAAAAAGGAGGGCTTTCGCCAGCCAGACGGGCTGACAAGTCCTTGTATCCCCAATGAAGTCTAAGCTATGATGATCCCGTTTGGTGTGATGCACCCAGGGTATTGTTCTCCCACACTTCGCCGTTTAAGGGAGCAACATGATAGGCCAGACCATATCCCACTATCGGATCACCGAAAAGCTCGGCGAGGGCGGCATGGGCGTGGTCTACAAGGCGGAGGACACGAAACTCAAGCGCACTGTCGCTCTGAAGTTCCTGGCGCCCGAACTGACCCGTGAACCGACGGCAAAATCCCGCTTTTTACACGAAGCCCAGGCAGCGGCGGCCCTTCATCATGCCAACATCTGCACGGTCTACGAAATCGACGAGACCAATGACCACCTGTTCATCGCCATGGTCTACGTCGAAGGCCAGAGCCTAAAGGAAAAAATCCAGGACGGGCCGCTTGGGCTGACCGAGGCCGTCGATGTGGCGATTCAGGTGGCCGAGGGTCTGGGTGAGGCTCACGAGCACGGCATCGTCCATCGCGACATCAAACCCTCCAACATCATGTTGACCACCGATGGTCAGTCCCAGATCATGGACTTCGGCCTGGCCATGTCACCTTCGCAAACAAAACTCACGCGAACAAACTCGTCCATGGGTACTTGTGCCTACATGTCACCCGAGCAATCCAGCAATGAGAACGTCGATCACCGTACGGATATCTGGTCGTTCGGCGTGATGCTTTACGAGATGATCAGCGGATGCCAGCCCTTCCGGGGAGATTACGAACAGGCAGTGGTATTCGCTTTGTTGAACCATGATGCAGAGCCGCTGACAGGGTTGCGGACCGGGGTGCCGGTGGAACTGGAACGGATCGTCGGCAAAGCCATGACCAAGGACAGGGGAAACCGGTACCAGCATGTGGACGATATCCTTGTCGATCTCCGCGCGGTCCGGGATCGCCTCCAACCGGAAACCAAATCCACCGGCACGGAATTCCGGACCAGGAGTACCGCTGCGGCCCCTGCCCCCGGATCCCGGCGGCCCGTCGCCGTGGTCGGGGGAGTTCTCGTCACAGCCCTGGTTCTCGGGGTGTTTCTCGTTGGCCTGAACGTCGGCAACCTGCGCGGGCGATTCCAGGGGAAAGAAAGCATTTCGCCGATTCGATCCCTGGCCGTGCTACCACTCGACAACATGATGGGCGATGCGGAGCAGGATTTCTTCGTCGAGGGAATGCACGAGGCCCTGATCACCGAGCTGTCCAAGATCGGAACATTGCGGGTCATATCGCGGACCTCGGCCATGCATTACCAGGAAACCGACAGGTCGATCCCGGAAATCGCGCGTGAGCTCGATGTCGACGCCCTGGTGGAGGGCTCGGTTCTGCGAGTCGGCGACCAGGTTCGAATCACGGCGCAGCTGATCCACGGGGCCACCGACGAGCACCTCTGGGCCGACGATTACGACCGCGATCTGAAGGATATCCTGAGCCTGATCAGTGAGGTGGCACGGGCAATCGCCGGCCAGATCGACATCGCCCTGACGCCTGACCAGCAGGATCGTCTGACTAATGAGCACACGGTCGATCCCGACGTCTACGAGACCCTGCTGCGGGGTCGACATCACTTCAACGAGTTCACCCCTGACGGCGTGTTGGAGGCCCGGCGCTACTTCCAGCAGGTGGTCGAGGCCGATCCGGACTTTGCGCTGGGCCATGCATTCCTGGCAGGATCCTACATCGTTTTCGGCATCATGGGGACCGTACCACCTGGCGAGATAATGCCGCCGGCCCGGAAGGCCGCCTTGCGGGCGTTGGAAATCGATCCCGACCTCGCGAGTACACGCACCGTGTTGGGTTTCGTCCAATTGTACTTCGACTGGGATCGTTCGGCCGCCGAACGGGAATTTCGCCGGGCGCTGGAACTCGATCCCAACAATTGTTATACCCTCCATGGAATCGCAGACTGCCTGACCGCCAGCGGGCACCTGCTCGAGGCCGTGGAGTGGGTCAAACGCGCCCGTCAGCTCGACCCGTACTCCCGTTTGAGGAACATAGTGCTCATAGCCCACCTCATGCTCGCGAGGCGTTATGAGGAAACGATAGAGGAAATCGAACAGTGGCGGTCCTTTTCGGGCAACGACCGGGCGGTATGGTATTTTCTATGCATGGCGTACAACCAACAAGGCCGGTATGATGAGGCCATGGTCGAGTTGCGCAACTTCCCGGCGGGACACGATCCAGCGTGGGCGCAGACCCTGGAGACCGCCTTTGCGGAGTCGGGCATGCCTGGGGCGTTCCAATTTTGTGCGGAACACCTCGCCGACATGTCTCAGGGCCAGTATACCGACCCCTTCGAGGTCGCCGTATTTTTCGCTCTTGCCGCTGACGAGGATCAAACCTTCGAGTGGCTCGAAAAAGCGTATCAGGGTCGTTCACTCGCCTTGCTGCACATGATCATGCGTCCCGCCTTCGACCCCTTCCGATCCGATCCCAGATTCCAGGACCTGATGTCGAAAATGGGGATGTCGGGGAACCCGGTCGCCGGAGAGTAGGGATACTCCCTGGCCACCAGGATTTTCCCGTCTACTCGACCGTCAGTTTCAGCGCCACGGGCAGGAAGGCCGGAGCCAGACAGATCTTGTCGTCACAAGCCTGGACGGTGACCTGCAGGTCAAGCTCGTACTCACCCTTGGCCAGGGAATCCGGCACCACGGCGGAAACCTTGATCATTTCGGTGCCTTCTATCATGGCCACCATGTCGCCAAAGAATTCCTTTTCGTGGCCGGCGGGATATTCGGCCTGGAATTCTACGAGGGGAAATTCCTCGGCCGGCACCAGGTCCACCCCGATGAAATTTGTGTCCCCGTGGGCGTAGATGTGCCACTTCTCCTGGATGTCCAGTTTGATCTTGAAGAAAACCTCCTGGCCGGGAGCCGAACTCAGGACGGTGGGTCGGGCCGAGGCCTTGATTACTGCGGCGGAGCCTTTCAGGGCGCCTGAAGCCAGACCGGCGCCCAGCGCCAGGACAAGCAGGGTGAGCAGTGCGATCCGTTTCATCGCTTACCTCCGTTGGGAATAATATTCCGTAATTATCTAATCGACCAGAATCCTGTCGGCGGCCCGGCTGATGACCTGGACCAGCCTCTCGATGTCGTTCTGCTCCATGCAGCGGTTTTCCACGTTGACCCGCAGGGCGACCTGGCCGTTCAGCACCGTGAAGCTGAACCAGGCGTCACCTTCGCGTTCAACCAATTCCTGGAGCTCGCGGTTGAGCTGGTCGTTCCGTTCCGAATCGAACCGTAAACCACCGGAACCGTCCCTGGGTTCCCAACGGAAATTGCAGACCCCCAGCGTGTTGGGGCCCAGGATCCGGAAGTCGGGCTGCCGCCTCATGCGGGCGGCCAGGATCCTGGCCAGCTCGATATCATTTTCCACCCAGGCGGCGAACTGCCTCCGCCCCACCGACTTGAAGGCCAGCCACAGCTTGAAGGCGTTCATGCGCCGACTGCCCTGGATACCGTACTGGAAGAAGTTGACCTTGTCTCCCATGTGGAAACTGCGTTCGTCGGGTATCACCCGTCTCCCCTGTCCGTCGTTCCGGGCCTCCTTCTCGGTGTCCTTCAGCACTTTTTCCATGTAGTACTCGGGGTGCACCAGGAAGCTCCGCCTCAGAAAATCCCCGTCCCGCACCAGGATGCCCCCGGCGGAAAAGGGCATGTAGAACCACTTGTGAGGATCGACGGTGATTGAGTCAGCCAGATCGATACCCCGCAGCATGGTGCCGTACATCTCGGACAGGATGACAGCCCCGCCGTAAGCCGCGTCCACGTGGAACCAGCAGTCGTAGCGTTGCGCCAGATCCGCCAGCCGGTCCAACTTGTCGATGCTGCCGGTGTTGGTGGTGCCGGCGATGCCGATGATGCAGGTGGGTTTGAGCCCTTTGGCAAGGTCCTGCCGGATCGCTTCTTCCAGGGCTTCGAGATCGATCCGGTAGATATCATCGTGGGGAATCTTGCGTAGCTGGCCACGGCCGAGGCCCAGCAGATCCACCGCCTTGTCGAAGCTGTAATGGCCCTGTCCGGACATGTAGAAGGTGAGCTTGGCGATTTCCGACCCGGGGCCCTCGAGGTTGTCGACCTGGGAAAGATCGCGGCCGAGCACCCGGTTGATGGCCAGCTTAAGGCCGGTGATGTTGGCCAGGGAGCCCCCGTCCGTCATGGTGCCGAAGCTGCCTTCGGGCAGCCCGAACATGTCGCACAGCCAGCGGATCACCCTCTTTTCGATGGCCGTTCCCGAGGGCGCGTGCCGCCAGGAAGCGGCGTTCTGGTTCATGGCCGAACACAGAGCCTCGCTGAACACCGCCATCGGCAGGGGAGCGGGATTCATCATCCCGAAATAGCGGCGGCTGCCGATGGCCATGGTGTTGGGGAAAACCCTGGTGCGGCAGTCCTGGATCAGATCATGGAACGGGGTTCCCTCCTCGGGAAGACTCTCATCGAACATGTCGTCCATGCCCGCCGGGGACAGCGGTCCGTAGACCCGCCGGCTTTCCAGACCATTGAGGTATTCCACGATCAGGTCGACCATGGCATAACCCATCTCGCGCATACCAGACTCTTCGAGGGTAGACTCACCGCCGGGCCTTTCCCGGGATTCGGACGCCGGTTCTTCCGCCGGTTGCGGCAAGAAGGGGCGGACCGGATTGGATTTTCCCTCGTCCCATTTCGTGCTCACGCTGTTCACCCTTTCCCTGGCCGCGGGGGTGGAAAATCGCCTGCGGCGATCCGTTCCAGGATATCTGCGGCCCCGCCGTCGTCCACCGGGCCGGTCACCAGGTCGGCCAAGGCCTTCACCTCGTCCGGGCTGCCGGCCATCGCCACGCTGAAACCCGCGGCGGCGAACATGTCCAGATCGTTGTAATTGTCGCCGATGGCCACCGATCGGGCGACGGGAATACCGCATTCGGTGGCCAGGATCTTCAGCCCCTGGCCCTTGTCGCTGTCCGCGTGAAAGGCCTCGGCCCAGAAATACCGGCCGCCACCGAGCAGGGACCGGGTGTTGATGACCTTGACCTGGCCGGCCATCCGGTCGGCGATGGCGGCCGAAAGTGCCCGCACACGCTCCTCGCGATCGATGGTGCCCACTTCCAGGGCCTGATCCCAGGGCAGGTCCGTCAGGTCGTCGGCGGTGTGGATGGCCCCCACCGTCCGACGCCGGTTACCCAGGTACTGGCCCAGGATGTCGTTGACCGGCCGGGATTCATGGTGCAGGACGCCACCGTCGTCGTCGGTCCCGTACACCATCGGCACGGTGTCGTATTCCCGGAACAGGCGCACCAGTTCCAGTATCTGTTCCCGGACCAGGACGTTACAGGCCAGTTTACGCTGCGGCCGGCCTCCCCAGACGACCGCCCCGTTCAGCAGGACCATCGGCAGATCCTCAGGGTCCCAGCGCGACTGCTCCAGCAACCCGCGGATGGAATTGAGGTTGCGCCCGGTGCACAGGGCCAGCACATGGCCCGCCGCACGCACTGCATCCATGGCCTCGATCTCGCGGGAACCCAGCACGTCATCAAATTCGGTATTCAGCAGGGTGCCGTCCACGTCGACAGCTACCAGCAGGGATTGGTTTCCGGTGGTGCTCATGATCGTTTCATCCGGTGCTCAGCTATCCAGTGATCAGGAATGCGTCGAATTTACCGGCCGCCTCGCTCCAGGCGATGTCCTGACGGTCGACCCGGGCCTGGCCCGTTCCGCGCACGGTCCAGTCGCAAAAGGTCTCCAGGTCCGGCCGAGGACCTTCGGCCAGGATACGCACCGATCCATCGGGCCGATTCCTCACCCAGCCCGTCAGTCCCAGGGAAAGAGCCTGTTTCTGGGCATACCAGCGAAAGGCGACGCCCTGCACGCGGCCATGGACCGTGATTTCGACACGGACTGCAATGCGTTCCATCTTCGGCTCCACCCTAGCAGGCTGTTGAAAAACTGGGCTCGGTCGCGCTGGCTGGCACTTGCGAGCAGATCGCGAAACCGAGGAGGAAGGCGATGCCGTAGCATCGTC
>CBDUYZ010000129.1:0-7172 GCA_965371575.1 uncultured bacterium | reverse complement strand
GTTTTGGCAAATGGTCAACCTTCGCAAACTCAGTTCAACCGAAACCGATACGGTATCGCCACCCACACCGGGACCGCCACCAGCCGCTGCTTGCCTGGCGTGAACCGGCAGCGAAGGGCCGCGGCCTGAGCCGCTTTGTCTAGGAGCGGGTGCACGCCCTGGATGACCTCCGCGCGGTCCACGCGTCCATGGGCATCCACCAGGGCGTGGATCATCACCGTTCCTTCCAGTCCCGCCCGTCGTGCAATTTCCGGATAATCGGCCTTCACGTGATACTTGAGCACTGGTTCGGACGAGCTGGGAATGAACCCCTCGTCAATCCGGGGCGTCGGCACGTAGTGGATAGGTGTCTCAATGGGGAGAAGATCCGGAATCGTATCAATCGCTTCCGGATCATCCTCGGGAGCCGCTTCTATGATCGGCGGCAGCCTGGGGACTTCCAGGGGCTTGGGCTGTTCGATCACCGGTATGATTGGTTCGAGCACGATCAGTTCAATAATCTTTTCCTGTCGCAATTGATACGGCTTTGCTTCATAACCCGGCCACAGCCACACCAACAGGGCCGTCAACGCCAGCGCGACAAGCACCGCGCCTTTCAGGTACCGGGGATAACGAAGCTTGAAGACGTCGTTTGCCGTCAATGTAGCTACAAGAACGGGTCGGGAAACGGTCATGTCGGCCTCGGGATCGACATGTGGGGGGTATATGATGATCGGGAGCGGGACAGGCGGTGTCAACCATGCCAATGGTAATCACCCGCTTCGGTGGAACTTTTCCGGGGGTATGCTATACTTATGAGTGAGTTCGGTCCTGAACTCCCCACTGGTTTTCCGGATGGGGGCGACCTGGCTTCGACGTGGTCGGGGGACCGTGGACTGCATGCCGAGATTCCATGGAACTCGTTAAACGGTGGAAAAAAACTAAGTGACGAAAACAATTTCGCACTGGCTGCCTCAATAAAGGCAACCCGTCCCGGGATCGGGGGGTCACCGAACTGATCCCATGGGGCGCCGTTTTCGGTGTCTAGTTCCAAGGCAGGTCTCTGGCCTTGGGGCGAAATTTAAGTGAGTCTAGCCTGGCGGGCGGCACGTGATCTGGCCTCCCAACAGGTTAAATAACAGATCACTAAGCATGTAGACGTTTGCGGGGTACCGGTTACGGACGCGGGTTCGATTCCCGCCGCCTCCACCAATATGAAAAGAAAACCCGCCTCTCCGGGGCTGTCTCCCGGGGGGCGGGTTTTCTATTGCACCACCCCACGGTCACTCCAGAAAGAATTGTGTGCTTGTTGGTTGACTTTTCCTTGCCTATTTGGCAAAATAGCCAAATAAATGAAAGAAAGGACGAACCATGGATCCGAAAACCAAAGCCCGCTACGAAGCCCGGGCAAGAATCATCAAGGCCATGTCCCACCCGACGCGCCTCTTCGTGGTGGACGAGCTTTCCCGGGGCGAGCGGTGCGTCTGCGAATTGACGGAAATGGTGGGCGATGACGTCTCCACCATCTCCAAGCATCTCTCGGTTCTCAGGGGTGCCGGCATTGTCGCGGACGAAAAGCGTGGCACCCAGGTCTTCTACTCCCTGCGCGTGCCATGTGTGCTCAACTTTTTCTCATGCGTGGAATCTGTGCTCAAGAAAAACGCCACCGAACAGGCGACCCTGGCTGGATAGACATTTTTTTTAAGTTCAATCTTGGCGATATTGCCAAATAGACGCGGGACGATATCTGAATGAACTGGCAAAACGAAGGAAAGAAATTGGCGATCCTCGTGATCGCGTTCCTGTCGTGTTTCTTCCTGCCGGTGGAATACCTGCAGGGCTGGGCCAGGCTCAGCAACGCGTTCTGGGAAGCCCTTTACCTCGTCCGCTGGTATGCGCAGGAGCACGTGCTGCTCTGCCTCGTGCCGGCCTTCTTCATCGCCGGGGCCGTCACGGTATTCGTCAGCCAGGCTGCGGTAATGAAATACTTCGGGGCCAAGTCCCACAAGGTGCTTGCCTACGGTGTGGCCTCGGTGTCCGGTACCATTCTGGCGGTCTGTTCCTGCACGGTGCTGCCGCTCTTTGCGGGAATCTACCGCATGGGCGCGGGGCTGGGGCCGGCCTGCGCCTTCCTCTACTCCGGACCGGCCGTCAACGTGTTGGCCATCATCCTGACCGCGCGCGTTCTCGGTCTGGAACTCGGCGCGGCGCGGGCAATCGGCGCGATTGTCTTCTCCATCGTCATCGGGCTTGCCATGCATTTCATCTTCCGCCGGGAGGAGATGGAGAAAGACGCTGCCCGGGTGGTCATGCCGGAACAGGGGGTTTCCCGGTCGCTGGGGCGGAATGCGGCCTTTTTCGCCGCCATGGTCGGCGTGCTTATCTTTGCCAACTGGGGCCGGCCAGAGGAGGCGACCGGACTTTGGCAGGCGATCTACGCCACAAAGTGGATAATCACGGCGTTCTTCGCCGCGGCGTTGAGTGTGATCCTGGTCTGTTGGATCAGGGTCCCGTGGTTGAAGATTGCGCTGACCGCCGGGGCAACCTCGCTTTCGGCGGTTTTCTTCCACCATGAGCCGATGATCCCGTTCGCGGTCGCCGTCGTGGGCCTTGCCTGGGCCACCAGCACCGACAAGGGGGAGAGCGGCGAGTGGTTCGACCAGTCGTGGGGCTTCGCCAAGCAGATAGCACCGTTGCTTCTGGGCGGTGTGTTCGTGGCCGGTCTATTGCTCGGGCGCCCCGGACAGGAGGGGTTGATCCCTGCGGAATGGGTCGTCACGGCGGTCGGCGGCAATTCCTTTTTCGCCAACTTCTTCGCGTCGGTGGCGGGAGCATTCATGTATTTCGCGACGCTCACCGAGGTACCGATCCTGCAGGGGCTGCTCGGGGCGGGCATGGGCAAGGGGCCGGCACTGGCGCTGCTCCTCGCCGGTCCGGCGCTGTCGCTGCCCAACATGCTGGTTCTGCGTAGCGTGATGGGCACCAGGAAGACGGTGGTCTTTGTAGCGCTTGTCGTCGTCATGGCCACGGTCACCGGCATGATCTATGGAGCCCTTTTCGGGTAGGAGATAATGATGAAGAAAATAGAAATCCTGGGCACCGGTTGCCCGCAGTGCAGGAAACTCGCGGATCATGCGGAGGCCGCCGCCAGGGGGCTTGGTATCGAGTATGAACTCATCAAGATCACGGACATCAACGAGATCCTGAATTACGGTGTCATGATGACGCCCGCGCTCGCCGTGGACGGCGACGTGAAGTGTGTCGGAAAAGTCATGTCGGTCGACGACATCAAGGAAGCGCTCACCGGAGTTGGTCGATCATGAAGCCGCGCATTGAACCCAGGACCATCGCCACTGTCGCCTTGCTCCTGTTCATCGTCGCCAGCGTCGCATACCTCGTCGTCCAGGAAACCGGAGGGAAAGCGGTGCCGAACATGCCGCCGCCCGGGACGAACAGCGTCGTTGTCTACTACGTCCACGGCAACGCGCGCTGCACTACCTGCCGCACCATCGAGGCCTACACGGCAGAAGCCGTGCAGACAGGATTTGCCGCGGCGCTCGAGAGCGGACGCCTGGCATGGCGAACGGTCAACGTCGATGACCCGGCCAATGACCATTTCATCGGGGACTTCCAGCTTTCAACCCGTTCGGTCGTGCTGGAACGAATCAGTGACGGCGAGCGCCGGGACTGGAAAAACCTGGACCGGGTGTGGGATCTTGTCCGGAGCGACAAGGCGACATTCATGGGGTATGTCCAGAACGAGACCAGGGTTTTCCTCGAGGCGGCAGATCAATGACGGAGTTTATCCTCGGCGCCGCAGCAGCCTTCTGGCTGGGGATACTGACGTCCATCAGCCCGTGTCCGATGGCGACGAACATCGCGGCCATCTCGTTCGTGGGCCGACGTGTGGGTAGTCCCGCGAAGGTGCTCCTGGCCGGGCTTCTCTATACGGCCGGCCGGACGCTGACCTATCTGGTGCTCGGCGTGCTTCTGGTGTCGAGCCTTCTGTCCGCACCGTCCCTTTCGCACCTGCTCCAGAAATACATGAACAAGGCGCTCGGCCCGCTTCTGATCATAGCCGGCATGGTCCTGGTGGAGCTTGTTCAGGTCAACTTCTCCGGCGCGGGCGTGGGCGGGAAAATGCAGAAGCGGGTGGAGACGCTGGGCATGTGGGGTGCGCTGCTTCTCGGCGTGGTCTTCGCGCTCTCCTTCTGTCCTGTCTCGGCGGCGCTGTTCTTCGGCAGCCTTCTGCCGTTGGCCCTGCAACACGAATCCGGCGTGATCCTGCCCGCGGTCTACGGCGTGGCCACGGGACTGCCGGTGCTGTTGTTCGCCGTTCTCATAGCCTTGGGCACCAAACGCCTCGGTGAAGCCTATGATAGAATTATCCACTTCGAGAAGTGGGCGCGGCGTGTTACCGGGGTCATCTTCATATTCGTGGGCATCTACTACTGCCTGACGCATATTTTTTCCGTGCAATTTTAGGCAAGGGGCATGGCTGCCGTGGAGCGCCGGGAAAAACAGATCACCGCCGTCTGATCACCGCCACCAGAAAATAGGCCGCCCCCGTCAGCAGGATGGTCACCGCACCGGCGGGCAGGTCGGGTCCGTAGCTGAGAGCCAGCCCCCCGCTGGTCAACACGGCGCAGGTCACCGTCGCCAGCAGCATCATCTGCCACAGGCGGCGGGCGAAGAGGTTGGCCATGGCCGCGGGCAGGGTCAGCAGGGCGATGACCAGGATGATGCCCACCACCGAGACCAGCAGGACCACGGTCAGGGCCGTCAGGGCCAGCAGCAGGAAATAGAAGCGCTGCACGTGGACTCCGCGCAGTCCGGCGAACTCTCCGTCGAAACAAACGGCGAGCAACTGCTTGTGGAACAGGGCTACGGTCACCAGGACGATCACGTCCAGGGCCGCGATCAACCACAGGTCCCGGCTGGTAACCATCAGGATGTTGCCGAAGAGGTAGCTCATCAGGTCGGTGGTGTAGCCGGGTGTCATGCTGATGAACAGGATACCGGTGGCCATCCCCATGGCCCAGACCGCACCGATGACCGTGTCCTCCCGTTGTTTCAGATGCAGGCTGACCCACCCGATGATCAGCGCCGCCACGAGGGCAGCGCTGACGGCTCCGGCCAGGGGAGACATTCCTTCCAGGCCGTGCACCACCCGCAGGTAGTGGACGATGCCCAGCCCGGCGAGCACCGAATGGGCGATGCTGCCGGCGATGTAGCTGATGCGGCGGATGACCACGAAACTGCCGACCACCCCGCAGGGGATGCTGATCAGCAGGCCTGCCAGCAGGGCGTACTGCAGGAAGGCGTGGGCCGTCAGGGCGTCCCAGAAGTTCATGGCGGGCGGTGTCAGCATTGGTGACCGTCCTCGCTGCACCGGTGGTCATGGCGCACCAGGCGCATGTCGCTGCCGTAGAGGTCGGCGATGACCTGGCCGGTGATCTCGCTGGTGGGATGGACGACCACTTCCCGGCCGACACAGACCACGGTGCGCACGAAACCCGAGACGAAGCCGAGGTCGTGGGAGACCAGCATGATCGTCAGGCGCTGGTTGAGATCCTGGAGCAGTCGGTAAAATCCTTCCTCGCTGTGGGCGTCAAGACCCGCGGTGGGTTCGTCGAGCAGGAGCAGGTCGGGTTCGCCCGCCAGGGCCCGGGCGATCATGACACGCTGCTTCTGGCCGCCGCTCAGCGAAGCGAAGTGGCGCCCCGCCTGATCCGCCACCCCGACTTCAGCGAGCGCCCGCTGCGCCTGTTCGCGGTCGGTGGAACCCCAGGCGCCGAGAGCCCGGGCCCGGCCCAGGCGTCCCATCAGGACCACATCCATGGCGCTGACCGGAAACAGTGGGTCCAGCCGGGGGTGCTGGGGCACGTAGCCGATGCGGCCCCGGGAGCGGTCCGGCGGCTGTCCGAAGACTTCTATCGTTCCGGCCGTCGGTTTCAAAAGGCCCAGGGCGATCTTCAAAAGGGTCGTCTTGCCACTGCCGTTGGGGCCCACCACGCAGACGAAATCCCCCTCGGGGATGGTGATGTTCACGTTCCCCAGAACGGGTGTGGCGTCATAGCCGAACATAAGATTTCGGCAGGCAATGGCGTCCATCATGAACCGTCCTTTGGGGATTCGGCGAGGTCTTCCGCGGCGAACCGGTCCGCCAGGGTCCGGGCCAGGTGCAGGAGGTTGGTCTCGTAGTCGGCAGCCAGGGGATCCAGGACCACGATCTCCGCCCCGAGCGATTTGGCCAGCGTCTCGGCGGACTTGCGGGAAAACTGAGGCTGGACGATGACCGAACGCGCGCCCAGGGCCAGGGCGCGTTCGATGGTGTCGGCCAGGTGGCGCGGTCCAGGTTCGTGACCCCCCGCTTCAACCGCCACCTGGTTCAAGCCGTAGGCGGCGGCGAAATGGCCGAAGGCGGGGTGGAACACGATGAAGGTGCGGCCCCGGTAGGGGGCCAGGATGTGCCTGACCTGCTCGTCGATCCTGACCAGCCGCTCCTTCAGGGCACGGCCTCGTGCCTGAATGGTCCCGGCGTTCGGCACACTGAGAGCCTGCAACCGAGCACTGACGGAATCGGCGATCACCATGGCCTGGCCGGGGTCCAGCCAGGTGTGCGGGTCGATATCATGAGAGGGATGATGATGGGACCGGGGGGTTGGCCGGGGGCCCGCGATCACCGGGGCGTGGGGTAGGGCCTGAATGCGCGGTACCAGGCCCTGCTCGAAGGGGACACCCGCTGCCAGGAAGAGGTCGGCCTGCTCCAGGAGAGCCATCTGCCGGGGCGTCGGCTCATAGGTGGCCGGGGAGTGCCCCGGACCGACCAGCACCGACACCTCGACCAGGTCGCCGCCGATCTCTTCGACGAACCACACCTGGGGCAGGATGCTGACGGTGACTTTGACCGGGCCGGCCCAGGCCCCGCCGGAAACCACCCAGACCTGTCCCAGCAGCAGCATTGCCAACCAAGGAGCGAGAGCCGCCGCCGGGAAGGGCCGCCTGGTCTGCACGGGTATTTGGACATCGTTCACGTTTACATACCACCATTTCGGCGCCAGGCACCATGATAACGGGTGGATCTTGATGTGCAAGACTCGAAAAATTCACGGGTTGAGGAACACACCGGCCGTTGATTCCCGGTCGCAGTTGGATTAGGTTGGCGGGGATCAATCGCCAGATCACTCACC